>CANKGM010000019.1 GCA_947481355.1 Chitinophagaceae bacterium | reverse complement strand
CAAACGATTTTACCAATACTGCACTTACACCTAGATGCCTAGGTTCCATGGCAGCGTGTTCTCTTGAAGATCCTTCGCCATAGTTCTCATCACCAACAACTATACTTCCAACGCCAGCAGCTTTATAAGCACGTTGTGTCAATGGCACTGTACCATATTCACCTGTAAGTTGATTTTTTACACTATCTGTTTTTTCGTTAAAGAAGTTGATCGCACCGATGAGCATGTTGTTGCTGATATTGTCTAGATGTCCTCTAAATTTCAACCATGGGCCAGCCATTGAGATATGATCAGTAGTACATTTTCCTTTCGCCTTAATGAGAAGTTTTAATCCTTTAAGGTCTTGTCCTTTCCATGCTGGGAATGGATATAACAACTGAAGTCGTTTGCTGTCTGATTTTACACTAACCTGAACAGTTGTTCCATCTTCTGCAGGTGCTTGATATCCTGGATCTTCAGCGTCAAAGCCTTTTGATGGCAACTCGTCGCCACTTGGAGGATCAAGTTTAACTGATTCTCCTTTTTCATTAATCAAGGTGTCTGTCAATGGATTGAAGGTAAGGTCGCCTGCAATCGCAAGGGCAGTTACAATCTCAGGACTCGCTACGAATGCTAGTGTATTAGGGTTCCCATCAGCTCGTTTAGAAAAATTCCTATTGAATGAATGTACGATGGTGTTGCGTTCTTGTTTTTCTGCACCCATTCTATCCCACATGCCTATGCAAGGCCCACATGCATTTGCGAATACAGTTGCCCCAATTTGAGCGAATGTATCAAGAAATCCATCTCTGTCGATTGTATAGCGAACCAATTCACTTCCTGGAGTGATGGTAAATTCCGCTTTGGTTTTTAATCCTTTTTCTGAAACTTGTTTAGCTAAGCTTACAGCTCTACTAATATCTTCATAAGATGAATTGGTACAGCTACCAATCAAACCTACTTCTACTTTTGTTGGCCAGTTGTTTTTTGCAGCGGCCTCTTTCATTTGAGAAATCGGTGTAGCAAGATCTGGCGTATAAGGTCCATTGATATGCGGTTCCAATTCACTCAAGTTTATTTCAATAACCCTATCAAAATATTTTTCCGGATTTGCATATACCTCTGGATCGCCCGTTAAATGGGCTTTTACTGCATCAGCTGCTTCTGCAACGGCTGCTCTTCCTGTGGCTTTTAAATACCTACTCATGCTCTCGTCATATCCAAACGTAGATGTTGTTGCACCTACTTCAGCACCCATATTACAAATAGTGCCTTTACCAGTACAACTCATGCTTGTAGCACCTTCTCCAAAGTATTCTACAATAGCATTTGTTCCACCTTTTACGGTAAGTATACCAGCTACTTTAAGGATAACGTCTTTTGGAGAAGCCCATCCACTTAATTTACCGGTAAGTTTAATTCCAATTAGTTTTGGCATGAGCAATTCCCAACTTAAACCAGCCATTACATCGCAAGCATCAGCTCCACCTACACCAATGGCAATCATTCCTAATCCACCTGCATTTACAGTATGAGAATCTGTTCCAATCATCATTCCACCTGGGAATGCATAATTTTCTAATACAACTTGGTGAATGATACCCGCGCCTGGTTTCCAAAATCCAATACCGTATTTATTTGAGATGGAGGATAGAAATTCATATACTTCTTCATTCTCGGTAACTGCCTTTTTAAGATCAACAGTGCTCTCATTCTTTGCAACGATCAAATGGTCGCAATGTACAGTTGATGGAACAGCCACTTGTTTTCTGCCCGTTGTATCAAATTGCAACAATGCCATCTGTGCAGTGGCATCCTGCATTGCTACGCGGTCTGGCGCAAAATCAACATAGGCTTTTCCTCTCTCGAAATCAGAAACTCCTACGCCTTTCCATAAATGCGAATAGAGGATCTTCTCTGCCAACGTGAGCGGACGCCCAAGTGCCTTTCTGGCCGCATCAACTTTTGTCGGCAATTCATTATATGTCTTTTGAATGAGGTTAAGGTCGAATACCATATGCTTTGATTTTTCTGAAAATGAGTAAATTTTACAGGCTAACGTGAGGTCAACCGATTTTGCATCGCGAAATTAATTAATTCATATCCCCTTACCAAGCAAGATGATGAAAAATAAATCAGAATTGGTATATTTGAATAGATGAATCGCCTCAGAAATTATATTGAATGGCAGGTTTTCGGAGTTTGTACTCGCATTGGAGAACTTATGGGGGTGTCAACCTTCACTATTCGTAAGTATTTCATCTATATTTCTTGTCTCACGCTAGGCTCCCCAATTGTGGTATATTTCTTTGTTGCTTTTTGGATGAACCTTAAGCAATACATCCTCCAAGGGAAGCGCAATCCACTAAAGTATCACTGATCCTTACAGCACCGCCTTGCGAATTCGGATAAGTTGTTTCAGTAAATCCTCCAATAAATCAAGTTGAAGCATATTTGCGCCATCACTAAGTGCTTTTGACGGATCAGGATGGGTTTCTATAAATAGACCCTCAGCCCCTGCAGCAATAGCTGCTTTCGCAATTGTACCGATTAACTTCGGATTGCCTCCTGTAATACCACTGGTTTGATTGGGTTGTTGTAATGAGTGAGTGCAATCCATCACTACAGGAACTCCATGCGCCTGCATGAGAGGAATATTTCTATAGTCCACCACAAGATCCTGATAACCAAATGTGGTGCCTCGCTCAGTTAATATTATTTTGTCGTTACCCGTTTTTCTTATTTTATCAACGGCAAATTTCATGGCTTCACCACTAATGAATTGGCCTTTTTTAATATTAACGATTTTTCCAGTTTCCCCTGCTGCTGTTAATAAATCTGTTTGTCTACATAAAAAAGCAGGAATCTGCAATACATCAACATAAGGCGCTGCTATGGCAGCTTCCTCGTGAGCATGGATATCTGTGGTAGTTGGGAGTGAAAATGATTCTCCTACCTGCTTTAGTAAAGAAAGTCCTAACTCATCACCAATTCCTGTAAATGATGAGGAGCTTGTTCTATTGGCTTTCCGATATGAAGCCTTGAAGATGTAGGGGATACCTAAGTTTTTGCATATAGTAGAAACTCTTTCTGCTATGGCATTCATCATATGCTGATCCTCAATCACACATGGCCCAGCAATGAGAAAGAAGTTATCCTTATCGATTTCTTGTCCAGCAAAAAGGTCTTTTAGGAAGTCTTTCATTTGTCAAAGATACAGCGTGTTAAATAATTCTAGAAGCTACTTCGTCCGATATTATCTCTATTTTTGCAAGTAGAATAGTACTCGTCTATGAAGAAGGAAAAAATATTAGTTATTGGTGCTAGCGGCCAAATTGGAGTGGAACTCACCCTTGCACTTCGAAAAGTATATGGGGGCTCTCAGGTGATTGCATCTGATTTAAGGGAAGAGAATGAACTGCTAAAGGGTACTGGACCTTATGTTAGTTTGGATGTAATGAACAAGGAAATGCTTCATGTTCAAATCCTTCGTCAAAACATAACGCAAGTTTATTTATTAGCAGCCATGTTGTCTGCCACTGCCGAAAAAAATCCTCACCTAGCATGGCATTTGAATATGCAATCTCTTTTGAATGTGCTCGACATAGCGAAAGAAGAAAAACTAAAGAAAGTGTATTGGCCAAGCAGCATTGCGGTATTCGGGCCAACGTCACCTAAAGTAAATTGCCCACAGCAAACTATTATTGAACCTACTACCGTTTATGGTATAAGCAAATATACTGGTGAGTTTTGGTGCAACTATTATTATCAGCGATATGGAGTAGATGTAAGAAGTTTACGTTATCCTGGATTAGTGAGTTATAAATCTTCACCTGGTGGTGGAACAACCGATTATGCTATTGAAATTTTTCATGCAGCTAAAGAGAAAAAAGCATTTTCATGTTTTCTGAATTCGGATACCCGTTTACCTATGATGTATATGGAAGATGCCATTCGTGCAACCATAGAATTAATGGAGTCTTCAGTAGATAAAATTAAAGTTAGAACTTCATACAATATTGCAGCAATGAGTTTTACGCCAGCGGAGATAGCTACTGAAATTCAAACTCATATACCGAACTTCAATATAACATATACGCCTGACTATAGACAAGCTATTGCCGACAGTTGGCCTCAAAGTATTGATGATACTGCTGCACAACTTGATTGGGGATGGAAGCCTGCATTCAATCTTGCTGCAATGACAAAAGACATGTTAATGAATTTGTCATCCTCGCATTAATAAAATAGTTTTCAGCATGGCAGAAGATTTACACATAACATTAGGTAGCAAAGAAGATCAATATGTTAATTTAATCCCTCAGATTGAAGGTTTATTGCATGGGGAAGATGACTTAGTAGCTAACTTATCGAATGTAGCTGCAGCATTAAAACAACAGTTTGGATTTTTTTGGGTTGGATTTTACCTCGTTAAAAAAAATGAGCTCGTGTTGGGGCCATTTCAAGGTCCGGTTGCTTGTACGAGAATACAGTGGGGAAGAGGTGTATGTGGATCAGCTTGGGAGAAGGGCATAACCTTGATTGTGCCAGATGTTTCTGAATTTCCTGGACATATAGCGTGCAGCAGTCTTTCAAAAAGTGAAATTGTAATTCCTATAAAGCAGCATGGAAATGTAGTTGGTGTCTTAGACGTAGATAGCGATTTGCTAAATTCATTTGATCAAATAGATGCAAATTATCTAGAGAAAATAATCAGCTTGATTCAATGGAGCTAATCAGTTAGCCATTATCGTGTGGTATTATTTTTTCTTTATTGGATTGAGTAAGTCCGCAATGGTTTTGTTTTCAAGTATTTTTAAGTTGGCATCTCTTACTTGAATCATGATATCGTGAAGACCACAATTTTTTTCATCACAATTTTTACATCGCTCATAAAAATAAAGACTTGCACAAGGTAGCATAGCAATTGGTCCATCAATTTTTCGAATGATATCTGCAATAGGGACCTTAGAGGCTGGTACATTTAAAAAGTAGCCACCTCCCTTACCTTTTTTGCTGGCTAGAATACCTTCTTTTTTTAATTCAAGTAATATGTTTTCTAAAAACTTGAGTGGGATTTTTTTCTTCTTCGAAATGTCTGCAATCAGCACTGGTCCTTTGTCTTGCTGCTCTGCGAGATAAATCAATGCCTTAATCGCGTACTGTGTTTTTTTGTTTAACATACTAGTATCAATTTCCAAATCCCAAGACATCTTTCATGGTAAAGATGCCTTTTTTATTGTGAATAAATTCAGCTGCCATGACAGCGCCTAGCGCAAACCCATTTCTGTTATGCGCATTATGGGTTATAATGATATCATCAATAGATGATGAATATTTAACTTCATGTAGACCAGGGTATGGGTCAATGCGTTCACTTACAATCTGTAATTCATTTTTTAACTGGCTCTCATGATTTACCCAACTGTTTTTTCCACTGATGTTTTCCAGAACACCCTCCGCTAGTGTAATAGCCGTTCCACTTGGAGCATCTTTCTTTTGGGTATGGTGAACCTCCCGAATAGAAACATCATATTGTGGAATGCCATTCATCAATTGCGCAAGTTTTTTATTTACTTCAAAAAATATATTTACGCCAATACTGAAGTTACTTGAATAAAGAAAGCTGCCTCCTTGCGTTGAAATTTTTTCTTCGACTACAGGTAATTCGGCTAACCAACCAGTTGACCCACAAACAACAGGGGTAGTTAGTTCAATGCATTTTAATATATTCTGAAGTGCTGTGTGTGGACTAGTAAATTCAATAGCAACATCTACTTGTGAAAATGTTTCTGCGTTAAATGATGATAGGGTGTCGAGGTCGATTTTCGCGGAAATCTGATGGCCTCGTTGAAGCGCAATCTGCTCTATAATCTTCCCCATTTTACCATATCCTACAAGCGCAATGTTCATGCTCAATATATTTAGAATTGAAGATAATTCCTTTGTTACTAAAATGAAATAGTTTTTGCATGATTATCCTTTTGCTTAAAGCTCAGAATCATGCTAATTCCGCCACCACCAAGATTGTTGCTTATCGTAGGCTTAATCCCAAGTGTTATCTCATCACTGATATCAAAGGTTCTCATATGCCCATCTACAGTGGCATCTACAATATTGATCCCCCAAAGTAGAAGCAATCCAATGACTGAAAAATCCATATTTTTTCTAAATTCATTTCTATACAACTTCAACGATGGGGTAGATAGGGGTTCTAGTTGTGGATCTATGTTTGGGAAATTAGCTGAATCCTTGAGCGTTCTTACTGAATAAGCAAACCTTGTTTTTTTATACCAAGTTCTATTATAACTAAACAAGGAAACAGGAATTGCTAATGCTCCATATACTATCGGAACCTTCCAATATTTTTTGTTATACACCTGACCAAGCCCTGGTAGCAATGCAGAACGCAAGGCTGCTTTTGAAGCAATTGATTTGACTTTTTTGGAAGTATCTGTTTTGGCTATTTTTTGAGAACTGTCGGTACTTTTAGTAGTTATGCTAGAATCTCGTTTGTCTTTTTTGTTTTGTGAGTAGACAGACAAAAGACTAGTCGATAACAATAAAGTAAGGCACAATAGTATGATCCGTTGATTCATATTAATGAATAGACACGTTCATTTTATCTAATAAAGCATTAAGCTCTTCTAGGGAATAATACTCCATGATTATTTTACCCTTTCCTGTTTGCTGATGTTCGACTTTTATTTTAGTCCCAAAATGAGACGACATTTGATCTTCTATTTTTTGAAACTGAGGCTGAGGCTTTCTTTCTTTTTCTGTTCCTTTTTTTGAAGGCCTATAGAGTTGCTTTACCAACTCCTCTGTTTGCCTTACTGACATTTTTTTTGATAAGATGGTATTGAAAACAAAAAGTTGTTTTTCAACTTCTCCAACATTAATCAATGCTCTAGCATGGCCCATAGACAATGAGCCATTTCGAACAGCCACAACAATATCTGGAGGGAGTTTTAGCATCCGTACATAATTGGAAACAGTACTTCTATCCATTCCCATTCTAGTAGCCACTTGCTCATGAGTCATATTACATTCATCCATTAGGCGCTGATAACTTAATCCAATTTCAATGGCATTAAGATTTTCTCTTTGTAAATTCTCTAGGAGGGCTAATTCTAGTATTTGCTGATCATTTACTTCCCTTATATAAACCGGCACCTCTTTAATACCAGCAATTTTAGAGGCACGCCACCTTCTTTCGCCCGCAATCAGTTTATATTTTCCACTTGGTAGTTTAGTGACTGTTAGTGGTTGAATAATATCGTGTAATCTAATGGATTGAGCTAATTCCTCAATGGCTATTGGATCAAAATCTTGCCTTGGTTGTCTAGGGTTAGCTACAATTTCGTCTATTGAAATTTTTGAAATCGATGTAGTCTTTGTAACCACTTCCGGTTTAAGCTCGCCTGCAGCATTTTTCAAATCTGAATCAATGCTACCCAATAGGGAACGTATACCTCTGTTTAAGGCTTCTTTTTTATTTGTTGGATTATTACTCATTCTCAGAATTTAAAGTCCTTTCAGATTGTTTGATTTTTGTCATATTGTTTTTCTGAAGTATTTCCTTGGCAAGACTCAAATAGTTGATTGTTCCTTTGCTTTCGGCATCGTATAAAATAACAGG
This sequence comes from Chitinophagaceae bacterium, assembly GCA_947481355.1. Taxonomy (GTDB): domain Bacteria; phylum Bacteroidota; class Bacteroidia; order Chitinophagales; family Chitinophagaceae; genus Pollutibacter. Next base: position 8,329 of record CANKGM010000019.1, on the reverse strand, counting down.
CTTACCAACGCTTGGAGCCTCACTTAACCTTGTATTACGATGAATGAGTGTATCAAATACCATTTCCTCAAAATGCCTTCTTACTTCACTTACAATTTGATTACATAACCTAAGCCTGCCATCAAACATGGTCATTAGAATTCCCTCTATTTCTAGGTTTGTATTCAGTCTGCTTTGAACTATTTTAATTGTATTAAGTAACTTCCCAAGCCCTTCCAAGGCGAAGAATTCTGCTTGTACAGGAATTGCAACGGAATCGGAGGCCACTAATGCATTAACCGTAATAAGTCCAAGGGAAGGAGAGCAATCTATAACAATGAAATCATAGTCGTTCCTGATCTCATCCAACGCATTCTTTATGACGTTTTCCCGTTGTGGGTAATTGATCATTTCTAATTCGGCACCTACTAAATCAATATGCGATGGGAGGAGGTCTAAATTTGGTATTTCGGTTTTTAAGATAACATCCTTTGCCTTTGCTTCTCCAACCATGCAATCATAAATGCTCTGTTGAATGTTCTGTAAGTCAAATCCAATACCGGAGGTGCTATTGGCCTGAGGGTCAGCATCCACCAGCAAGGTTTTGTATTCCAATACAGCTAAGCTTGCTGCTAGGTTTATAGCAGTTGTGGTTTTTCCAACTCCACCTTTTTGATTCGCTACCCCAATTATTCTAGCCATTGCCTTCTACTTTTTTGTAAAATATTAAATATTTATCGTTGTACCTATTTCGGTCAGTGTCAATTCTAAACCACTAGACAAAAAGTGGGAAATTGCAGCTGACTAGTCAATCTTGATGCTCGCAAAGGTATCATAATGAACGCCAAAAGTCGTTTTCAATTCAACAAATTTTGCCTCAACGAGCGCATCTTGATAGCCTCAAGTGAAATAATCCCTCATGGGTAGTTAACCTTTGTCCCTCTCAAGAATTGAGGGATGGATAGCAAAAATAACGATTTCAGCTGCATTTAAGGGAACAATATGCTTAAAATAATGTTAGTGTAGTAAAGGGGAAAAGAGGTATGTATACAATCATTGCAGGGACAAATCGACTAGAAAGCAACTCCGCTAAAATTGGTGAATCATACCAGCAAATACTCCATAAACAAGGAATTCAAGCTGAATTATATACACTTTCTGGGTTAGATTTAAACTATCGCTCCGAATCTTTCATTGAATTCGAGACAAGGGTATTGATGCCCACTCAAAAATTCATATTGTTGATGCCTGAATACAATGGAAGTTACCCGGGTATTTTCAAGACAATGATCGATCTTTGTGCCATTAAGGAATGTTGGAGTGGAAAAAAAGCATTACTTACAGGGGTGTCAACAGGAAGGGGTGGCAATATCAGAGGCTTGGAGCATTTAACAGGGAGCTTGAATTATATGAATGTATTTGTTCACCCCAATCGACTACCTATTTCTCTGGTACACCATTTAATAGATGAAGGCGCTGTACTGAATGATGAAAAGACATTAATAGCCATTGAACAGCAGGTTGAGGAGTTTATAAAATTTTAACTATGAAAAGAATGTTAGGATCTTGGGTTTTTATTTTGATTATGCTGTTGGTTGACTTTTATGTATTTCAATCCATCAAATTAGTTACGTCAAATTTGTCATCGAGGACTAAGTTCTTAATCTATGGAGTGTACTGGTCGTTTACTATTTTAGCAGTTCTTTTTTTTGTTAGTTCACCTTATCTGAAGTATGAATCTCTTCCTTCTTTCGTCAAAAATTATGTTGTTGCTATTATCCTCGGTTTTTTCATCGCTAAATTAGTTGCAGCCCTCTTCTTTTTGGTGGATGATCTAAGACGAATATTGCAATGGGGTGGCACAACCGCTATCTCAGCATTTACTTCATCAAAAAATACGACAAATAACGGTATACCTAGATCGGTGTTTATTTCTTGGCTCGGATTGGGTATTGGTTCTGGATTGTTTGGTACGTTGATCTATGGCTTTGGAAACAAATATAAATACCAACTTGAAAAAGTAAAACTTCATTTTGAAAACTTACCTACAGCATTTAGAGGGCTAAAAATTATTCATATTTCTGATATTCATTCTGGAAGCTTACAGGACAAACAAGCTGTTGAAAAAGGAGTGCATAAAATCATGCAACAAAAGCCTGATTTAATTTTATTCACAGGTGATTTGGTTAATAATGAAGCAGGTGAAATGGATGAACTCGCTTCGGTTTTTTCAGCCTTAAATGCTCCTATGGGGGTGTTTAGTATTCTCGGAAATCATGACTATGGTGACTATAAACAATGGGATAGCGTCGGGAAAAAGGCAGAGAATCTTTCTAAATTAAAAGACGTTCACCGAAACATGGGTTGGAGACTATTGTTGAATGAGCATGTTGTTCTTGAAAAAGATAATGAGACCATTGCGTTAATTGGAGTTGAAAATTGGGGTGCAAAAGGAAATTTTAGCAAATATGGGGACCTTAAAAAAGCATATACAGGCGCAGAAGTCCACCCTTTTAAATTATTGATGAGCCACGATCCAAGTCATTGGGATGCTGAAGTCTGCAAATCTTTCAGCGACATAGATTTAATGTTATCTGGCCATACGCATGGTATGCAGTTCGGCGTTGAAATTCCTGGGTTTCGTTGGAGCCCCGTTCAATACATGTATAAACAATGGGCAGGCGTATATAAAAACAAACACCAGAAATTATATGTGAATAGGGGATTTGGTTTTCTTGGCTATCCAGGTCGTGTTGGAATTCTTCCAGAAATTACCCTGATAGAACTTGCTTAATTTTTTAACATAGAGTTTAAATAAATAGCAGTTATTTTCGTTCTTTATTCAATTCTAAGATTGAAATTGAATGTTGAATGAATTTGGATTTTATGATGAACTTGCACAAAAAGTCAACTAGTACTCGCATCTTTATTTTCGTATTCTCGATATTTTTATCGAGTTTTTCATTTGCTCAATCTAATATATCGAATGTTGATTCAGCTTCAACGTTCTCAGAATTATCCTCATTAAAAAACGATAGTTTGTTGGTTGAGTTAAGGTCCTTATTGGATTCAATGAATAAACCCGTTAGTTTCTTTTCCTTCTATACTTCGGTTAGTAATAGATTATATAGTACAAAAAACAATGCCTTCAATGCGCAGCAATATAGCAATAGCGGAATAGCTGTATCACCATCGATATCATATTATCATAAAACAGGATTAGGTCTTTCAGCAACATCCTATATGAGGACTATTGATGGTCAGTTTTCATTATATCAAACAGCATTATCTCCTTCTTTTGATAAACTAAACAAAAAGATAATGTATGGAGTGTCATATTCATATTACATAAAAAAGTTGTCTGCTGTTTCTACACCATATGAACATGAGGTATATGCTTATGTTCAAGGTAGAAAAAAATGGCTTAGACCATCTTTGGCATTTGGATGGGCAGAAGGAGAATACAAAGACATTTCTGTTATTCCAATCAAATTGAATGGCAATTATCGGTGGATTTCAGATACATCAATGGTTACACTAAATGATCTATCCTTGATTGCTGGATTATCTCATTCATTTGTTTTTGATCATATTTTTACAAAGAAAGATGCGTTGACATTTGTGCCTCAAGTAAATGTAATTGGAGGAATGCAGTCATTTGGAATAAAATCCACAATGCAAATTCCCGAAAGGCCTGAGAGGGAAATCAACGATGATCGCATACGAAAAATATATCGCCTTCGAACAAATGCAAATTCAACCACTTCACAGGTCTCTCTTCAAACCATAGCCCTTTCAGCAAACCTCACCTACATTAAAGATGCCGTATCTTTCTCTACAGGCTATTTTTTAGGATACTACTTGAATAATACTTCGGGAAATCAACTAAGCCATATTTTTAATGTGAGCGTTGGATTAACTTTTTAGTATTTTATCATTTCTTTAATGTTCGGATCATCGTTTTTAACCCGAAATAACACTAATCTTGTATCGTAATATTTAAATCTAAATCGTAAAATATGAAAAACGTATTCGCAATTATTGTCTTATTCTTCTTAGCTACATCGGGCAGCGCACAGGGAGTTCATATCGGAGCAAAAGTTGGTGCAAACCTTTCAGACGCTTCTGGAAAGTCATTCCAAAGTGGTTTTCATTTCGGTTACCATGCAGGTATTTTTTCCGAATTGATGTTCACTAAAAAATTTGGATTAGCGCCCGAGGTATTGTTCAGTGAAACAAATCTGAGAGCAGGCAATTCTTTTTCATCTTTATATAGTACTGTATCGCTTGCTAATGTCTCTGACATTAAGCTTCATTATCTAAGTATTCCGGTGCTCTTGGCGTATAAACCTATACCATTCATTACCTTTCATGCCGGACCACAATTTGGCGTGTTGATGAATCAAACGAGAACGCTGGTTGCCAATGGTACTGATGCCTTTAAAAAAGGAGACATATCTGTTTTAGCTGGAGCACAACTCAATGTCTTGAAATTTAGGGTATATGCGAGGTATGTTGTTGGGTTATCTAACCTAAATGATATCGATAATCGAGACAAATGGAGATCACAATCTTTGCAGGCTGGGGTGGGATTCACACTGTAAATAATTCAACTAAATGACTTAAAGGTCCTGGTGAATAACTTGGACCTTTTTTTATGGCATTAAAGTTGACATATATAAGGGGTTCACTGCATTTTCATTGATTTTATAATGAATCTGCCAAGTTGACGTAAAAAAAATCATATGGATTTGATGAAGAATTATATGCAGCAGGAAGATGAAATGGATTTCATGCCCATTATTCCCCTAAACGAAGGGGAGGGTGATGGAGCAGATGAAACCATTATTCCTAGTGAATTACCCTTGCTTCCACTGCGAAATACAGTCCTATTCCCTGGAGTCGTGATACCCATTACAGTGGGTAGGGATAAATCCATAAAAGCCATTGCGGAGTCGTATAAAACTGACAAATTAGTTGGGGTGCTTGCACAAAAAGACAGCAATGTAGAAGATCCAGGCATTGCAGACTTGGTGAATATTGGTACAGTTGCCAAAATCATCAAATTAATTAAAATGCCTGATGGAGGAACTACAGCAATCCTTCAAGGGAAAAGAAGATTTTCACTAAAAATGATTACCTCAGAAGATCCCTATTTTAAAGGCGAAATTGAAACACTCGAAGATGAAATCATCAATGATGATCAACCATTCGATGCGTCAGTTGCTTCCATTAAAGACCTTGCTGGACAAATCATTCAATTATCTCCCAACATTCCAACAGAAGCTTCCATTATTTTACGCAACATAGAAAATCCAGCTTTCCTCATTCACTTCGTAGGAAGTAACCTAAACGGGGAATTAATGGAAAAGCAGAAACTGCTGGAGATGAATGATATTCGGGCCAGAGCTGAAATGTTACTAAAGTTGCTTCAGAATGAATTGCAGTTTGCTGAACTGAAAAATAAAGTAACTACTAAAACAAAAACAGAACTCGATAAACAACAACGCGAATATTTTCTTCAGCAGCAACTGAAGAGCATTAGAGAAGAACTTGGTGGAGACACTGTTGACAGGGAACTTATAGATATGAAGAAAAAGGGCGAAACGAAAAAGTGGCCTGCAGCTGCAAAAGAACTTTTTCAAAAAGAAATAGAAAAGTTAGAAAGAATGCATCCGAGTACGCCGGATTATTCTACTGTTTATAATCATGTTGATCTGATGCTTGATCTTCCATGGGAAGAATACACGCAGGATAGTTATGATCTTAAAAAAGCCAAAAAAATATTGGACAACGATCATTATGGCATGCATAAAATCAAAGAACGAATCCTAGAATACCTTGCTGTATTGAAATTGAAGGGAGATATGAAAAGCCCGATTCTTTGTTTCGTTGGTCCTCCAGGTATAGGTAAAACATCACTGGGTAAAAGCATATCAAATGCTATAGGAAGAAAATATGTTCGATTTAGCTTAGGTGGATTGCATGACGAAAGTGAAATTAGAGGTCATCGCAAGACCTATATTGGCGCTATGCCTGGCCGTATCCTTCAGTCAATTCGAAAAGTGAAATCGTCTAATCCAGTTTTAATATTAGATGAAATAGATAAAGTGGGAAAAGATATGAGGGGAGACCCTTCATCAGCACTTCTTGAAGTGCTCGATCCTGAACAAAACAATACATTTTACGATAACTATCTTGAACTTGAATATGATTTAAGTAAAGTGTTATTTGTTGCAACAGCGAATGATATTCAAAGTATTCAGCCCGCGTTGCGTGATCGCCTTGAGATTATTGATCTTACGGGATACGCTGTAGAAGAGAAAGAAAAGATTGCTCAAAAGCATTTGCTTCCTAAGCAAAAGGAATTACATGGACTGAAAGATCACAATATTAAAGTCAGTACTCCTGTTATGACTTTCATTATTGAAAATTATACACGTGAAAGTGGTGTAAGGGAGTTAGATCGTCAACTGGCTAGTATCATGCGCAGCCTTGCAAAAGTAGTCGCAGTAAAAGGAAAGGTGAAGGCTACCTTAACTCAACCAGATGTAATTAGGATTTTGGGTAGGCCAAGATATAGTAATGACTTATATAAAATCGCTAACATGCCAGGCGTGGCAGTAGGATTAGCATGGACCTATGTAGGTGGTGATATTTTATTTATTGAAACCAGCATCAGTGATGGTAAAGGAGATTTACAGCTTACTGGAAACTTAGGAACCGTGATGAAAGAAAGCGCCAGTACAGCATATACATACCTTCAGTCAAACGCTAAAAAGGTAGGCATAGACCCTGAGCTATTTAAAAAGAAAAATGTACATGTGCATGTTCCAGAAGGGGCAGTGCCAAAAGATGGACCAAGTGCAGGTATTACGATGATGACAGCGCTTGCTTCTGCTTTTACGGGCAAAAGGGTTAAGTCTTTTATGGCCATGACAGGTGAGATTACCCTTCGTGGTCAAGTATTGCCTGTTGGTGGTATTAAGGAAAAAATTCTTGCAGCAAAACGTGCTGGTTTGAAGGAAATCGTTTTGTGTTGGCAAAATGAGAAGGACGTACTTGAAATTAATCCCGAATTTATAAAAGGAGTGAAATTCCATTATGTCAAAACCATGCAGCAAGTACTGGATCTCGCATTAAATTAATTTAATACCATATAAACAAATTATATACTAGAGCTGTTTATTGTTACAGCATTTTGCTACATATATTGATTGTTTTATGGTTAAAGAACGTCCTCCATTTCCATGGGGGATTTTTTTTATGGATACATAGCTTAATTTTAATGAATGCTAATGCGTCTTAATTCCTGGTTAATCGTATTCATTCTGTGTGTAGCCCATACTATGCTTAATGGCCAAACCCTTGGGGGAAGTTCGGTATATAATTTTTTGAGCTTACCCTCGCATCCCCTTACGGGTGCATTAGGGGGAAAGAATGTTTCAAGCTTCTCAGGTGAGCCAGGACTGATTAATGAAAATCCTGCTTTACTAAGAGAGAAGAATGATGGCAACCTATCTACAAATTTTACGTTTTTAGCTCCAACAATAACCGCTTTTAATGCTGTAGGAGTCCATCATCTAAAAAAAATCAATACCACTTTTGGATTGTTTATTAATCACCTTAGCTATGGCTCCTTGGATCAGACAGACGCAGCTGGAAATATATTGGGTACGTTTAATCCATTTGACCAAGTTGTTCAACTAACTGCATCTCGGCAATATGGTACACGATGGCATTATGGGTTGTCATTTAAGTTTATTAACTCTAGATATGGGGGGTACAAGAGCACTGCTTTGGCAGCTGATGTTGGACTCAATTATTATAACGAGGAAAAATTAATGCAGCTTGGTTTTTCTGCAAAAAATATGGGCACTCAATTGACTACCTATGCCGGCATTCAGGAAGATATCCCATTTGATATGACTATAGGATTCACAAAGCAATTGGAAAAGGCACCAATCCGATTTTCATTCACTGCACAGCATATCCATCAATTCGATATTCTGTACAACGATAATTTTTTCAATACAGTTAATTATGGGCGAACTGAAAAGAGTGGGTTTGGAACTAAATTGATTAGTCATGTCATCTTGGCTACAGATATCTTGCTGGGGAAAAAAATTGTATTAACAGGGGGATACAATTTTCTAAAAAGAAAGGAATTGAGAATACAGAATTTATCCAATGGGTTAACAGGATTCAGTTATGGAATCACCCTTAAACTACAACGACTTGATTTCTGTTATAGCAGGACAAATTACCAAACCTCTCTTGGGTACAGTCAAGTAGGCTTTACGTATCGGTTTAGAAAATCAGAATAACTAGAAGTAGCTCAACTTCGTTT
>CANKGM010000018.1 GCA_947481355.1 Chitinophagaceae bacterium | reverse complement strand
TAGGTTTAATAATCCTAATTTAATTATGAATACGGTTGCGACCACCGGAAAAGGAATAAGTGAATTGCGCGCTTCGATTGATTTACTTTTGCATGAATTGGTGAATGTAGATCGTAAGGTTGCGTTGCTTGCAAAGAGGGCCTATCGACTTATTGAAAAACAAAGAATGTTAGATGTTGATCAGCATATGCTAGTAAAAGATATTAAAGATCAATTATCCAATAAAGAGTTTAACTTATATCAATTCATTAAAAAATTTAATTAAGATGGAAGATTTAATCCCAAATGAAGGTTTCCCCGTAGCTGCAAAATCAGAGCCATGTTGTGTTAAGGTTGAGGCAGGTAAGACCTATGCATGGTGCACTTGTGGCTTAAGTGAAAAGCAGCCATTTTGCGATGGTAAGCATAAGAAAATTGAGGGTAATCCTTATGCTAGCTTGAAGGTTACATTTGAAAAGGAAGAAGAAGTATGGCTTTGCCAGTGTAAGAAGTCAAAGAATCCTCCATTCTGTGATGGAAGCCATAATAGCTAAGGGATTTCTATTGAGTTTATTTTTTGTTGTACTGGGTTAGTGCCTGTAAACTATGTTGCGATGAAATTCCGTGATCGATTTCTGTATGCTATATTATACAGCATCTCCTTATTGCCGCTATGGTTGTTATATCTAATTAGCGATCTGTTAGCCTTTATTGTTTTCGATGTAATTGCATATCGGAAAAACATTGTTCAGTCCAACTTGACGATTGCATTTCCTGAAAAGTCAACAAGTGAGCGCAATGAAATTGCAAAAAGATTCTATCGCAATTTTACAGATACCATGATTGAATCGATTAAGTTGATGAGTTCAGGAGAAAAGCTGATTAAAAAAATGTTTACAGGTAATCTTGATGAACTGAATGCGTTGGCTGAAAAAGGAAAGAATATCCAAATTCATGCTATGCATAATTTTAACTGGGAGGTAGTAAATCAAGGTGTTGCGATGAAGTTGAAAAAGCCTTTTTTAGCTGTATATCAGCCCATCACTAATAAATTTTTTGAAGAAATTTTTGTAAAGATTCGTTCTCGATTTGGCACCAAATTAATTCCTGCCAATGATTTCAAAAATAATTTTGTTCAATATGAACATGAACAATATATCCTTGCATTGGTTGCTGATCAAAATCCAGGAAATCCCGCAAAAGCATGGTGGTTGAATTTTTTTGGAAAGCCTGCCCCATTTGTAATGGGTCCTGAAAATGCGGCACGGAGTAGAAATACCATTGTAGTTTTTGGTAATTTCTTTAAACTAAAACGTGGATTATACACACTTCAGATTGAAGTTGTTACGGAAGATCCTGCATCATTGGCTAAGGGCGAATTGACAAAACGATATTTACAATACATACAAGACCGTATTCAGGAGCGGCCAGATAATTATCTATGGACGCATAGAAGATGGAAGCATCCATATAAACCTGAGTATGCAGATAATTGTCTTGAGGTGCTTAATCTTCCTTAACCGTTTTATTTTTTAACTCTTTCGTTTTGATGCCAGGGGTTTTTGAAATTTCTTCAAAACTGGCTTGTATTTTTCTGAAATTATGGATGCCTTGTTTTTTGATTAAGCTACCAACGAAAGATATGTCATTTGTATTTCCATAGAGATAAATGTTCTCGTTTTCTTCAATTTCGGCAATGGTGCCTACATCGGAGAACTCTTCTAATGGGATGTTTTCAGCATCTTGAATATGGCTTTTTTCAAACTCGTCTTCCGTTCTCAGATCGATTATGCGTGCTTTTTCATCAAACGGTAAGTCCATTGCCAGTTCATCGGGTTCAATTGAAATGATTAAATCTAATAGTCCTAATGAAGAGAGTTCTTGGATGTCATCAAATTCAGCTGCTAGTTTCACATTTTCAAATCCAAGTTTGTTGAACAATTCAATTAACCTTGCATGTTCTGATTTTGCAAGGAGGATGATGTTTTGGTTTGGAGTGAGTTTGAGTAGTCGGACGTATCGTGCGATTTGATTTCCTATATGGATTGAGCCAGATATGAATGCTTCATCAAATTCCTCGGGGGATCTGCAATCAAGGATTATTGCTTTTGAGTCAGCAGCAAGTTGATTATGGAGATCTGGTAGAGAGATTTTGGTCATTGCTGAAATTATTTCAGCAAATCTACAACCATCTGATTAATCATTTCAAGCCTAGCTTGATTCAATTTGTAGTACATGAATTTACCTTCCCTTTCTGTCAATAAGAGACCCGCTCTACGAAGTATTGCAAGGTGTTGACTAGCAACTGATTGATCGAGTCTTAGCTCTACAAATATCTCGGTAACAGATACTTTACCTTGTTTATCAATCAAACGGATTATTTGCTGCCTTAATTTATGGTTAAGTGCACGAAAAATGAGGTTTACTTTTTTTATACTTAAAAAATCTAGTGAAGTTGTAGAGGGATCCAATAGGTTGGTTTTAGGTTGCACATTCTCCTGAGCAGGAGGGTTCTCTCTCAAAAATTCTGACATGTTGGTGTTTTGGTTTGGTGTGATTAGCAGTACTAATATACTTAATAATAGATTTTCAACAACTTTTTGAGTTATATTTTTAGATATCAATTAGTTAAAAGCTGAAATCATCCGCTTGGACTTATTGTTTTTGGGTAGAGTAAAAGTCTTTCACATAAAAGGGTTCGCTAAAGGCTAAGTGTGCAAACTCTTTTTTTGTAAAATATGTAAAAGCGAGTTTGGCCAAATGATGGGCATTGTATGTTGATTTGGGGAATGCTGCATGTAGGTGTTTGCAGATAATTTTCCATTTAGCGGATCCATCACCGATAAAAGTAACAATTTTGTTATCTAACTCTGTTTCAAAGCTGTTTTCGGTTAGTTTTAGCGCAGTTGGAGCTGATATTGCGTGCCCTTTGTTGTCAAAAACTGCCATGAAGACTTCATCTCTTCGCGCATCTATCATTGGTACAATTAAGGTTGATTCATCCTCAAGGTGAGCTTCAGCCATCCAGGTTAATGTATTGATACAAATAAGTGGAATGTTTAACGCATAGCAAATACCTTTTGCAGTCGAAAGACCAACCCGTAGCCCTGTATAGGAGCCTGGGCCATTAATTACTGCAATAGCAGCTAGTTTGTTAAGTGTGATTTCAAGTTTATTGCATAAGTTTTGTATCTCAGGTTGAATGAAGGCCGCATGGTCATGCTGGTCTGGATTGATTGATTCGACTAAAAGCACACCATTTTTAGCTATTCCAATGCTGGCTGTACTGAACGCTGTATTAATTTGAAGTATGTATATGTCTTTCATTCTTGCAGACCAGTTATTTGGCCCTAGCAAAAATAGGTTGACATAAAGCAATTATCTTCGTGTTTATTAAACAAATTTAGATTTATGTCAAAGCAAATTATCAATACTTCGTTAGCTCCAGCTCCTATTGGACCATATAATCAGTCGGTTAAGGCTGGAGGTTTTTTGTTTATTTCAGGCCAGGTGGCTATCAATCCAATAAGTGGTAATGTTGAAGCAACTAGCATTGAGGAGGAAACTCATCAGGTGATGAAAAATTTATCAGCTATATTGACTGAAGCGAAAATAGATTTTTCGGCAGCCGTGAAGACCACTATTTTTTTAACGGATATGTCATTGTTTGCACAAGTGAACGAAATCTATGCATCCTATTTAACTGGGGATTTTCCAGCTAGGGAAACGGTTGCGGTCAAAGGGTTGCCAAAAGGTGTTAATGTTGAGATTAGTATGATTGCTATTGCTCCTTAGTTAAACAGATTTGGCTTCAAGAAATCAATTATTATCTTTTTTCCTATATTTGGTTTAGTAATGAAAAAAGGTATTGCGATAATTTTATTGGGCCTTCAGCTATTTAATATGGGGGGCTATCAGCTTTTATTCAAGCATTTTGAAGAAAAGTCAAGCAGCCATTTCATTGAAAAGCTTAATAATCATTCATACAATGAGTCAGAATTAATCGAGATAAAGGTTCCAATCAGTCTCCCATATCAATCAAACTGGGATAGCTATCAGCGTTATGATGGAGAGGTGGTTATAAGTGGAGTACATTATAATTATGTAAAGCGTAAGTTGGTTAATGATTCTATGTCATTCCTTTGTATCCCCAATAAGGATAAAATGAATATTATTGATGCAGGTAATGTTTTTTATGCCCTTGTCAATGATCTCCAAGGAAGTCAAGAAAAGCATGAGGCCCCTTCACCACTTGCTAAACTTTCTAAGATATTTTTTACGGAGTATCCTTCTGTGCAGGATTTCCAATCAATACAGACGGTATTTAACAATACTTCACTTGCTTACCAGCATCATACTGCTTCAATCCTTCAGCGTTCTGAAGAGGTTCCCGAGCGTCCTCCATATCTAGCATTTGCCTAATTCAGGGAATTTATTTTTGCTTTAATCTAGCTCAGCATAGTATTCACTTCTGTCGAATTTTTTATGCGCTAGTCTAGATTATGCGATCTTTTTTAAGTTTTAAATTATAGCAGTTAGAATCACTTTTAAAATTCAAGTATATGAAAATTTATATAATCGTATTTTTTATAGCTGTATCAACATTGTTTCAGTTGAATGCATCAGCGCAGGGATGTGTAGCAATTCGTGGTATTGGTGGAGTTTCATGTCTTAACCCACACGAAGCGGCAGATTCTTCTTCTTGGTCTCTTACAGTGAATACCAGATATTTTAAATCATACAAGCATTTTGTTGGTATGGTTGAACAGAAGGAACGTGTTGAGAATGAAACCGAGGTGATTAATCATAGCTTTAGCACTGATTTGTTTTTACAAAAAAACCTAAGCAGACGTTTTTCGTTTGGTGTTAATTTACCAATTTTAAGTAATGCCCGTTCTTCGTTGTATGAACATGGAGGCAATGCTGCAGGTCAATCAGCTAGGCATTCTACCCATTCTTTTGGATTGGGCGATGTTAGGGTAGCCACTTATTATTGGTTGAGAGACCCAGGTAATATGCCTAGGTGGAATGCACAGGTTGGCTTAGGGCTTAAATTACCAACAGGAGATTATCAATATCAAGATTATTTTATTAAGAATGACACTACTAAAGTGCTTGGTCCGGTTGATCAGTCCATTCAATTGGGAGATGGCGGCACTGGGATTACGCTTGAGTTAAGTACTTTTTATGCATTTTCTCAGAAACTATCAGCCTATGGAGGGTTCTTTTTTCTTTCTAATCCTAGAGAACAGAATGGTGTTACAACTGGAAGAGGTAGTGCCGTTACACCAGCTAGTATTGCATACGGCAGTAATGTGATGAGTGTGGCTGATCAATATATGTATCGGTTTGGACTTAGCTATATGGTAAAGCATTTCGCAGCTAATTTAGGGCTACGTAAAGAGGGTTTGCCTTCTCAAGATCTGATCGGTGGAAGTAATGGTTTTAGACGTCCTGGGTATGTCCTTTCTGTAGAACCAGGTATTAGTTTGACTCAAAAGAAGATCACTTATTTCGTCAATTTACCTGTTGCTATACAACGTAATAGGACACAGAGTGTTCCAGATAAAATAAGATCTCAAAAGACAAATACATACTACCGTGGGGACGCAGCCTTTGCAGATTATTTGGTTAACGTCGGTGCAGTATTGAAATTCTGATTGTTTAGAATATTTATTGAAGAGGGGGAGCCTACTAGCAGGCTCCCCCTCTTTTTTTCAGGGCATAAATGAACTATCTTTCCTATATATTGTTCGTTTATTACTTGATTTAAGTGAATTCATATGCAAATCGCTCTTGGTACTCATCCCGATTTTGTTCAGACTTGTCAACATCAAAAACAATATTTTGATGAGGGCCGCACTCGAGCATTGTCATTTAGGGTTGAACAGTTAAAGAAATTAAGGTCCATCATTCTGGCTAATGAACAAGAAATTGAAACGGCTTTATTTAAAGATTTGCATAAATCTTCATTTGAAGCATTTGGGTCAGAAGTTGGGCAAGTATTAAAGGAGCTTGACTTTGCTATTTCTAATTTAAAGAAATGGTCTGCTCCTCAATCGGTTTCTACCCCGCTCATGTTTTTTCCTTCTTCAAGTAAAATTTATCGTGATCCACTTGGAACTGTATTGATCATTGGCCCATGGAACTATCCATTTTTATTATTGTTTGCACCCTTGATTAGTGCCATTGCAGGGGGTAATACTATTATTTTAAAACCATCAGAAGAGGCAGCTCATACTGCGACGCTGATTGACCATATTATTTCAACCAATTTTGAAGCCAAGTATATTGCAGTTGTTCAAGGTGTTGGTGCTGAAGTTATCCCTTCGCTTCTCGAAGGATTTAGATTTGATCATATCTTTTTTACTGGAAGTACATCGGTTGGACAAAAAATAATGGAACTAGCTGCTAAAAAGCTTACTCCCGTTACATTGGAGCTTGGAGGTAAAAGTCCATGTATTGTTGATGCCTCTGCAAACATCGATTATGCTGCAAAAAAAATTGCATGGAGTAAACTCATGAATGCAGGTCAAACATGTGTTGCTCCTGATTATGTATTGGTGCATAGTAGTATAAAACATGAGTTGATTGAAAAGCTAAAGTTGAATTTTAAAAATATGGTTGGTACTGATCCTTCGAAAAGTCCTGACTATGGAAGAATCATAAACGCAAAGCGGTTTCAAAAATTGATTTCTTTTTTGAAAGATGGTAAAATCATTTCTGGCGGTACACATAGTGAGCATGATCTCTACATTGAGCCAACTATACTTGATCAAGTTTCTATTCAAGATCATGTTATGACAGAAGAAATTTTTGGTCCAATTTTGCCTATAGTTTCATATGAAAATCAAGATGAAGTTGTAGACTGGGTTGAAAAAAATCCGTTTCCGTTGTCATTGTATATCTATGCTGACGAAAAGAAGGTTTCTGATTTTTATATATCCAGACTTCGGTTTGGTGGATGTTGTATCAATAACGGGTTAATCCATCTGGGTAATCCTAATCTTCCTTTTGGAGGTGTTGGGCCAAGTGGAACTGGACAGTATCATGGAAAATATGGATTCGAAAATTTTACACGCCCCAAAGCTGTTATGCATTCAAAGTCCTGGTTTGACGTGCCAATATGGTACGCTCCTTTTGGTAATAAAGTGAAGCTATTAAAAACTATTTTTAAAATAACCTGATATGCGTAAGCGAATAGCGACACTTAGTGTAATTCTACTAGGCATTGTATTTATCATCATGTATGGTTGCGGTTGTTCAACTTCTTCGAAAACACAAACTAGAAATATGAGTTCAAGGCAAACTATGCTCAAGGCATTTTATCCTGTATTGACTAAGGTTACTCGTTTTTTTGGAGTCAACAATAGAAAAATTATTTCAACAGCAGTAGAACAACCACATACTTCAATTTATGAAATTCCAATAATCTTGAATAGTGGAGATACCATAACGCTTAAGCAGTGGGAAGGAAAAAAAATATTAATAGTAAACACAGCAAGTGATTGTGGATATACCGGACAATATGAAGAGCTACAGTCTTTATATGATCAACAAAAAGGAAAAATCATGATAATCGGATTCCCTGCAAATGACTTTAAAAAACAAGAAAAGGGAAGTGATCAAGACATTGCTGCATTCTGTAAAAAAAACTATGGCGTTTCTTTTCCTATTGCCATGAAGAGTTCTGTGATTAAAGGAAATGAGCAACATTCTCTTTATAAGTGGCTGTCAAGTCCTGATCAAAATGGATGGAACAAAGAAGCGCCTGCCTGGAATTTTTCAAAGTACATCATTGATGAAGAGGGAAGACTAACTGGTTATTTTGATCCTGGGGTGAGTCCATTAGGTAGCGATATTGTAAATGCCTTAGCCAAATCTTTATAATAGATTCTTATGAGTCATACTAATGAAGAACTGATTGTATTGGTGGATGAGCAAGACAAAGAGGTTGGGTTGATGGAGAAAATGGAAGTACACCGTAAGGCGTTACTACATAGAGCATTCAGTGTATTTATTTTTAACTCCCAAGGTGAAATGATGTTGCAAAGAAGGGCATTGGGTAAATACCATAGTGGGGGTTTATGGACAAATAGTTGCTGTAGTCACCCATATCCAAGTGAAACAATTGTTGATGCAGCCAAGCGAAGACTTTTTCAAGAGATGGGATTCACAACTGATGTGAAACCTATTTTTCATTTTATTTACAAGGCTGCATTGGATAATGATTTAACTGAATATGAATATGATCATGTACTCATAGGTCATTATGATGGATTAGTAGAGATTAATCCAGATGAGGTAGGAGATTATTGTTTTAGAACTATGCATGACATTAAAAATGAATTAATGAGTCACCCCAAAAAATATACCGCTTGGTTTCATATTGCATTTCCTATGTTATATGATTTTCTTGAAAAAGGCAATAACGTAAATGATACGGAATAAAAAAGTTATCATCATTGGTGCCGGTATTGCTGGCATTGCCACTTCAATACGGCTGGCAGTCATGGGGTATGATGTGGAAGTTTTTGAGAAAAATGATGTTGCCGGTGGAAAGATGTATTTAATTGAAAAGCAAGGATTCAAGTTTGATGCAGGTCCTTCACTCTTTACTCAACCAATTAATGTCGAGGAACTGTTTGCTTTTGCTAAAGAGCCTATTGACGAATATTTCCAATACTCTAAAGTTGATATCGCGTGTAAGTACCACTTTGAAAACGGTAAACGAATTAGTGCTTTTACAAATCCTGAGGATTTTGCAGCTGAAATGAATCAAAAGACTGGAGAGCCTGCTCATAATATAATTCGGTATTTAAAAAACGCTGAGCGTGTTTATGAGAAAGTCGGAAGTATTTTTTTAAACTTTTCACTTCATCGTTTTTCTACTTGGTTTCACCCTAGGGTTTTGATAGCATTGAAAACCATTAAACTATCTTATTTATTCAATACGTTAGATAAGTTCAATCGAAAAAGGTTTGCCACACCTGAGGCCGTACAAATTTTCAATCGATTTGCAACATACAATGGTAGTAATCCATACAAGGCTCCAGGCATGTTAAGTTTAATACCACATCTTGAGCAAAATGAAGGAACCTTTTATCCTCTTGGTGGAATGATTTCTATTCCTAATGCGTTAACTATGCTAGCTCGAACTAAAGGAGTGAAATTTAATCTCGAAAAAGGTGTTGAAGAGATTATAATAGAAGGAGGCACAGTGAAAGGGATATTGTCAGGAGGAGAATTTAATAAAGCAGATATTGTAGTGAGCAATGTCGATGCTTATTATACCTACAAAAATCTCATCAAAGATAAACGTGCAGCAGATAAAGTGCTACAACATGAACGAAGTAGTAGCGCATTGATTTTTTATTGGGGGTTAAAAAAAACATTTCCTGATTTGCACTTGCATAATATTTTTTTTAGTGCAGATTATGAATCTGAATTCAGTCATCTATTTGCTATGAAACGCTACTATATTGATCCAACAATATATATCAATATTACTTCTAAGATGGAATCTGGGCATGCTCCCGAAGGAAAGGAGAATTGGTTCGTTATGGTGAATGCACCAGCATCTGAAGTTAAGTATTCAGAAACTCAAATCGATGAGATAAGAGCATCAGTCATGAAAAAATTAAACCGAATGTTGAATGTAGAGTTGAACGACTATATCGAGGTGGAGGAAATTCTTACCCCCTCTGGGATTCAACAGAGAACAGATTCATTCCAGGGTTCATTATATGGAACAAGCTCAAATTCGATATGGTCTGCTTTTTTGAGGCATGCCAATTTTTCGTCTCATATTAATGGACTTTATTTTGCAGGTGGAAGCGTTCATCCAGGCGGAGGTATTCCTCTTTGCTTAAAAGGAGCAAAAATAGTAGCTGAGTTAATTAGAAAAAGTGAGGTTAGCTAGGTCGGATTTATTATTGAACTATTTTACAACTGATAATTATCTTTACGTGCACATGGAAAATAAACCATATTGGATAAGCAATAGCAGAAGTACAAGAATATTAATCTTGTCTATTTTTCTGTTATTACTCATTCATGTTGCTGGCGGAATAGGTATGATTTATTTCGACACCTCATTTTTTGCTAAGACAACGCCTATTAATTTGTTTCTTATGTTCTTCTTGATTTTATTAAATCAAGAAGAACTAAACCAGGGTTTTTATATTGGTATTTTTATAACCTTTCTTATTGGTTTAAGTACAGAGATTATAGGAGTTAATACCGGATTAATTTTTGGGATATATACATATGGGGACATATTAGGATTTAAGTTAATACGTGTTCCAATGTTGATTAGCCTGAATTGGTTTTCGGTTGTCTATTCCTCTTTCGTCAGTGCTTCTATTATAATGAGGTTTTTGGGGTATTCGAAACTTCAATCACCAAGTATAAAACCAAAGATTCTAGTTCTTTACTTGTTAATTACTGCTGGATTGGCTACATTTTTCGACTGGATAATGGAGCCCGTAGCTGTAAAGCTTGGATTTTGGTCTTGGGATAGTGATGTAATTCCACTCTTCAATTATGTTAGTTGGTTTGTCATTAGTTTTTTTATTTCATTCGTGTTTCTTCGTTTTCACGTAGCCGATAAAAACCGTTTTGCACCATTCTTATTGCTAGTACAATCTATTTTTTTTCTATTTCTTCGCATCTTTTTAAATTGAAGGGCATCTAAAAAATACATTCCGGTACAATTTTTCTAACTTCAAGTGTTCAATCGTTTTTTAATTTGAATTTTGGGCTTATTTTAAGCCATGTTTATGAATATGACAGACAAGCAAGTTTATTTTCATTCATCTATGTTAAGTGCTTGGTCTGCATTCTCCGACGAGTTTATAGGTGTTTGGGATGAGAGCAAAGAACACTTATTGTATTTCAATGATGCATTCGTCCATTTTTTTGGGATTAGTCAAAAGGATATTTTTCTCAAGGAGTTTGATTTTTTGGGTTTTAGGAAACATGAATTAACGCATGATATAAAGTGCTTAGTGAAGGATACCATACAAAAAAATGGACTTTGGAAAGAGGAGGTTTTATTTAAAAAGAAAACTGGTGAAGTTTATTTGGGTAGGTTAGATATTGCTGCATTTACATTTGAAGGGAATACTCATTACTTGCAGCGTATAATTAATATAGATAATCAGCGGTTATTTTCTGAAAATTTATTTAAGGAGATAAAAAAATTTGAGGCATTATTCCAATATGCCACGTTACCTATTTTATTAGTGAATAAATTAGGTTCCATAATTCTTGCCAATAATCAAGCCCTAACCTTATTCGGCTATACTGAAGCTCAAATGAGTACATTGAAAGTTGAGGATTTGATACCGAAGGAATATCGGCCTGGACATACTGCTCATCGGAGTGACTATGAAAAAAATCCACAAACAAGGCCTATGGGTCGAGGCATGGAGTTATTTGCATTAAAAAAATCAGGTGAAAAATTTCCCGTAGAAGTTAGTTTAGGTCATTACCAAATCGAAGATGAAACTTATGTGATTTCTTTTATTATTGATATCACAAGGAGGCTTGAGATTGAAGGAGCTTTGAGAAAGCAGACTGCAGAAATGGAAAATGCCAAAAAAGAAATTGAGAAGTGGAATGAGGAACTTGAAAATAAAGTAGACTTAAGAACTCAAGAGTTGATGGATACTTTGACAAAGCTTGAAAAGTCGAGAGATGAGCTAACTACTGCATTAAGTAAGGAAAAGGAATTGAGTGATCTTAAATCTCGTTTTGTTTCAATGGCATCCCATGAATTTAGAACACCATTGAGTACAATTCTTTCATCTGTATCACTAATAAGTAAGTACACCCAATCTGAGGATCAAGATAAGAGAGATAAACATATACAGCGAATTCATTCTGCTGTTAGTAATTTAACAGATATCTTAAATGAGTTTTTGTCACTTGGTAAGATAGAAGAGGGTAAGATTCAAGTTCATTTCAGTTCATTTAATCTAAAAGAGCAACTCAAATTGATTGTGAACGAGATAGCTAATATTTTAAAGCCTGGTCAGGAAATAAATTATGAACATTTGGGCGAAGCTCAGGTTAACCTAGACCTGTCCTTGCTAAGAAATATATTGATTAACCTCATCTCAAATGCCTCAAAATTTTCTCCAGAAAATTCTGTTATTGAAATCAATAGCATTGTTTCTGATAAGTCAATTTCACTCACTATTAAAGATCAAGGAATAGGTATACCGGAAGAAGATCAGAGGCATTTGTTTGAGAGATTTTTCCGTGCCAAGAATGTAACGAATATTCAGGGTACTGGACTTGGCTTACACATTGTCTCACGTTACGTAGAGCTTATGAATGGAAGTATTTCTGTGGAAAGTGTTTTGGAGGAAGGATCAACTATCACAATACATTTTAACATATGAACACCATTTTATTAATTGAAGACAATTTAGAAATTAGAGAAAATACTGCAGAAATATTGGAGTTAGCCAACTACCGTGTTATTACCGCTGAAAACGGAAAGATTGGCATTGAAAAGGCATTGGCAGACATTCCTGACCTTATTATTTGTGATATCATGATGCCTGTTTTAGATGGGTACGGTGTGCTGCATTTGCTTAATAAAAATGAAGCGTTAAAAGATATTCCATTTATTTTTTTAACGGCAAAAACGGATCGACAAGATTTTAGGAAAGGCATGGAAATGGGTGCAGATGATTACATTACTAAGCCATTTACTGAACTTGAACTGCTTAATGCCATTGAACAGAGGCTAAAAAAATTAAGTATCATTCGTAAAAAGTATGAATCAAATCAACAGGGAGTAAAAAATTTAATTGAGGATATTGGAAGACAAGATGCTCTAAAGGAATTGTCGACTAATAGAAATGTCAATACGTATAAAAAGAAGCAAGTTGTTTACAGCGAAGGGAATCACCCAAACAGGTTGTTCTATGTTCAAAAAGGTAAGGTTAAGCTCTTTAAGTCTAATGATGATGGCAAAGATCTTACGATTGGACTTTTTGGTCAAGGAGAATACTTTGGATATATGCCATTACTTGAGCATTCTGTATACAAAGAGACAGCAGAGGCCATGGAGGATTCTGAAATTGCCATTATCCCTAGAGAGGAATTTGATGATTTGATAAAGGAAAATCCTATTGTCATGAAAAAATTTATTCAAATTCTTGCAGGGAATATTACTGAGAAGGAAAATCAATTACTTGGATTAGCCTATAATTCTTTGAGAAAGAGAGTGGCTGATGCTTTATTAATGTTGCAAAAAAAATTTAGTGACGGCACTTCGCCATTTTCAATTCATATTTCAAGAGAAGATTTGGCTAATATAGCTGGTACTGCTACAGAGTCGCTAATAAGAACACTGAGCGATTTTAAAGCCGAAAAATTGATTGATATAAAAGATGGAAATATCGTTTTGATAAACGAAAAGAAGTTGGCATCACTTTTTAATTAATCTAGAAGTCTGATATTAATAGAGACGATAAATAGGTGTTATAGTCACCCTTGATGATCATATAATCTCTTTCAATTAAGGCTACCTGATCCTTTAGGTGTTTATGTATTTTAACCAGATCAGAGAATGACGTGTCAGAGAATTTTAATTTCAAGTTTCTCCATTTATCGGATTCTTTTTTAAGATCATAAATCACGTGATCCAGCAAATCATCTTTTATGATAAACTGGTTATGGAAAATTTCGGCTTGTTCTAGCCCCTTCTTATCATGAATTTGACTTATCACTTCAGATAGTCGGGTTTTAAAAAATGTATTTTCCTGTTTTATATATTCGATGAGCCTAATGCAGGCATCATTTTCGAATAAAAACTGTTTGTATTTTCCACTAATCATTATTGTTGTTGCTATCATAGCAATATTTTTAACCCCTGCCTATTTGACTAGACAGGGGTTTATTAATTTAATGTACACTAATTTTTTGGTGAGCACTTTTTTTAGCTGATTCCTTCTTGGGTAGGCTTAACTTTAATTCACCGTGAAGATAGATTGCATCAATTTTTGATGTATCGATGTTCTCAGGAAGTGTGAAGGATCTAGAGAATGACGAATAACTGTATTCCTTTCTAGTGTACGAATCATCTTTCTCTTCCTTTTTTTCCTCTTCTTGTTCAGCACTAATTGTAATCATTGTGCCGTTCACATCAATTTCAAAGTCTTTTTTTTCTAACCCAGGTGCTGCCATGATGATTTCGTAGTCTTTTTCTGTTTCTTTTATATTCACCGCTGGTGCTTGACCGATATAGGGCCATCTGCTATCTACTAATTCATTCCACGGTTTGAAAAAATCATCAAAAATAGATGGAGTTAATAAACTGGGTCTTGTTAGTGTTCTTCCATTTACTGACATAGGTTTAATTTTTTATATTAATAATTTAGATTTTCGAAACAAATTTATTTATCAATATCCTCGAATTTAGTAATTCCGATCATCAAAAAAAATGACATATATCACTCTGGCATACAATGTATTTTTTCGTTTTTCCCAATCAATAATGAGGGACTCATAAAATTTCCTTGGTTCATCCCACGCAGGATAAGTAACATAGCCATCACCATAATGATTGCTGGATACCATTTTGTCAAGTATTGTTTAATTGGAAATTGTAATCTTACTCCAATGATCATGACTGCGAGAAGCATTGGAAGTGTTCCAATGCCAAAAAAAGTCATAAATAGAGCTCCATGAATTGAATCTTGCATTGTTGTAGCGCCTGCTAAGGCTACATAAACCAACCCACAAGGAAGAAGTCCATTTAGCATGCCACCTATCAATACAGGAGATAGATTTAGTGTTTTTGCACTCGAGAAAATTGTATTTCGAATATGTTTATATCCAATGTATTGTTGAATTTTAGTTTCTACGGAAGGGAAAATAATTATCATTAGCATTATACTTAGTATTGCTATGCCAAGTGTTAATGAAATATTCTGCTGGAGTCCAAAGAATTTTATAGAAGTACCTATAGTTCCAAATAATGCCCCCCATAATGCGTATATAAAAATTCTTCCCGAATGGTAGATAGTCCAAGTCTTTATAGGCATCCGGTTTTCGTTTTTTGTGAATAAACTCGTTAGCATCAGTGGTCCACACATTCCGGCACAGTGGAAACTTCCAGCAAATCCGATCAGTATAGCTGATATGACAAATTGAAGTTGCATGCTATAGGGAAATGTTTTTTTCGAAGTAGTATTTTTTGCTTCCTTTATTCCAGGTGAGCTGTAACTGAAACTGTCCTTTTAAAGTCGATTTATAGGAGATAGCTGATTTTCCTCTATTTATATTATAGTTTCCAATCATGTCTTTTGATCTATCCGAAGCACAGTATAATTTCCAACTACCTGTATAACTTGCTTCGTTAAATTCGGAAGGGAAGTATAATTGTATTTGACCATCATTTGCTTCTGCGGTAATCTCACTAGATAGAGAAGCAGTATTAGCAGATTGGTCTATTACTTCTTGGTATTTTAGCTCTTCTGCATAATAATTGTCAGAAACCAGATCTTTTTGCTCAATTGAAGATCGGTACACCATAAATAGTATTCCTAAAATAAAGACACTATAAACAGCGACAATAGTATAACCCCAATTTATTTTCATAGCTTATGATTAAGAACCTACAGGTCCGATGAATGATGTTTTTTTACTTGTAATTTTTCTATTGTCAATATAAAAGTTAACTTTTATATCATTTCTTCTTTTAATAATTGATTCTGATTTTTTCTTAATTAGGAATGTCAATACAGCATAACTTTCTTTGTTGATGGTGGGTTGTTTTCCAAGCACTTCAATTGAGCCTTCTTTTTCATCAATACCTAAGGTTAGTGTAATGTCTTTGTGAGTTTTATTGAACATCCTTGCAGAATATAGATTGCCGACATATCCATCGGGTAGTGCTTGGTAAATCATTCCCTGTGTTCGTAAAATGGTAATATCAACATCTTCTCGCGTGAGGAGCATTGATACTAGTGCTGAAGCAATCAATACCAAAACAATTGAATAAGCCTTAATTCTAGTATTGAATTTTAGTTTCTGATTTTTGACAATATTATTTTCAGATGCAAAACGGATTAGATTTTTTGGACGACCAATATTTTCCATTATCTCATCGCACGAATCAATGCAAGCTGTACAGTTTATGCATTCTAATTGCGTTCCATTTCTAATATCTATACCAGTAGGGCATACCCTCACACAAGCTTTACAATCTATGCAATCACCAAGTTTATTTTCAGTAGAAGTTTTTTTCCCCCTTGGCTCACCTCTAATATAATCATAGGCTACTACAATTGAATTTTTATCAAGTAAAACGCCTTGTAATCTGCCATAAGGACAAACAACTATGCAAACCTGTTCTCTGAACCAGTAATAGACAAAAAAGAAAACAGTAGTGAATCCAATAATAGAAAAAAATGTACCCAAATGGGATAGAACTCCTTCCTGAACATACCTTAGCACTTCGTCCATGCTAATTAGGTATGCCATAAAATAATTTGCTATGATGAAGGATATAGTATAGAAAGCAACTATTTTGGTTATCCTTTTTTTGATTTTATACCCATTCCACGGCATTGATTTGAGCTGCTGTTGTTTAGTGTAATCACCTTCAATCCAGTATTCAATTTTTCTAAAAACCATTTCCATGAAAATGGTTTGCGGACAAGCCCATCCACAAAAAACTCTGCCAAATATTACTGTGAATAGAATGATGAAGACGACAAAGGTCAACATGCCAAGTGCGAAAATAAAGAAATCTTGAGGTCCAAAAATCTGTCCAAATATGATGAATTTTCTTTTTAGAATATTCATCATGATTAAAGGCTCTCCTTCAATTTTTATCCAAGGTATAACAAGGAATAATATCAAGTATACAACAGAAAAGATGGTTCTTTTGGTATATAAAGGGCCCTTAGGTTTTTTAGGAAATAAATAATTGCGTTTTCCTTTCTCATCGATTGTTGCAATCTTATTTCTAAACCCTTGATCTATTAACTCTT
>CANKGM010000017.1 GCA_947481355.1 Chitinophagaceae bacterium | reverse complement strand
TTTAATGCAGGACTAAAAATAGGTGACCGGATTATAGCGGTGAATGATTCGACGGCTATAGGCATTAAAGACACTGAACAGTTTAAAAAATGGGTTAAGGGTCCCTCTGGCACTGAAGTAACATTGAAGATTCAACGAGACAAAAACATCATCGTAAAAAAAATAGCTCGAGGTACTATCCCACTAAAATCGGTTGATGCATCATATATGCTTGATGCCAATACAGGATATATTAGATTAAATCGTTTTTCTGGAACGACCTATGAGGAATTTATGAAATCCCTTGAATCATTAAAGAATCAAGGAATGAAAAGTATGATACTCGACTTGCGCGACAATGGAGGAGGTATTCTAGAGGAAGCAGTTGATATTGCCGATGAATTTATTGGTGATAATAAACTTATCGTATATACACAAGGTAAAAACAACCCTAGAAAGGAATACCTCTGCAAAAGACCTGGCTTATTCGAAGAAGGAAAAGTAGCCATTCTGATGAATGAAGGATCTGCTTCAGCAAGTGAAGTACTAGCAGGTGCACTACAAGACTTAGACCGTGCAACGATTATTGGGAGAAGGAGTTTTGGCAAGGGACTTGTACAAGAACAATATACACTTTCTGACGGATCAGCACTACGATTAACCACGGCAAGATACTATACTCCACTTGGAAGAAGCATTCAAAAATCATATCAGAATGGCAGTGATGAATACAATATGGAAATTGTAAATCGATTACATAATCAAACACAAGAGGAAAAGGATACTGCCGCAATACAACATGGTAAAAAGTACAAGACAGCCTCAGGAAAATTGCTTTACGGTGGTGGTGGTATTACACCAGATTATTTTATAGCAATAGATAGTGCATTATTCGACACCAGCCTAAATAGGCTCTATGCAAAAAATACACTGTCTAATTTTGCGTACAACTATTACATGACAAACAAAACCGCTTTAGGTAACTACAAAAACAGCAACGACTTTAATAATCAATTTGCACTTCCGAAAAATTATATGTCTTTGTTAATGGATTTTGTAAAAAAAGATGGCATAACGCTCTCTATCAAAAACGAAAATTCGAAGCGATTTTTGGGTAATAGAATAAAAGCGATGATTGCAAGAATACTGTTTGGCGAAACAGGATATTTCCAGGTCTTGAATAGCATAGACCCATCAATGAAGAAAGGGTTAGAATCAATTCAGTAAGGTCCTATTTCTTGATCACATAAATCTGTGAGCTACATTGCTCTTTATTAAAAAGTGCATTGATGTTAGATACTAATCCTATGAAACAAGCATAAAGTGGTCCAAAGAGATTCTTCCTATACTTTTCACTCAGTAATGACACATAGAATGAGTCGAACCACATTGGCAGAATCTTTTCAACGGTCATCCCATGAGATGAAATTAATTTTTGCATAGACATTGGACTAAAATGATAGAGATGTCTGGGTACATCATAAGCAGCCCAATAGTTCTTGTAGTAGCGAGCATCATAAGAAGTATAATTGGGCACAGCAATGATCAACGTTCCTCCAGGCTTCAATAAAGCCTTAAGTAGATCAATGGTTTCATGCAATGTATGCACATGTTCTAGTACATGCCAAAGGGTAATGGCATCAAATCGTTCAGACTCAAGGGTCGATAAAAAAGCTGGAGATTGGATATTCGCTCCTGTTAATTGAATTGCTTTATCCATGGCACCTGCATCAGGTTCAATACCAGCAATATTCCATCCTGCCGTTTTCATTTCATTCAAAAAAGCACCTGTTCCACATCCGTAATCTAATAGCTTACCTTTTTTTTGTCCGGTAGACTGTTCAATTAACTCTCTTTTTGAAACCAAAGAAATGTTTCTTACAAATTGATATACTTTATTCAATAGCCCCTGATTGCTATCCGTATGTGAAATGTATTGATCAGATTTGTAATATGCTCCAATTTGGTCAAGGTTAGGTATTTCATGAGTAAAGCGATGAGAACAATGAGCACATTCTACCACATCAAACATGGAATGGGAAACGGTATAATCCTTTACCGAAAAGATCAGGTTAGAATCAGCATTTCCACAAACCGGGCAACTATCTTGTACGTGCATTAAAAAGAGTTAAGGTATATTGTATGAAGCAGCTGGGATAGATGCTTTAATTGGGTTCCATCGTGGCTCCATGATGGTATAATTGCTTATAGTAAATCTAAAGAAAAGGATGATGATAGAAAGCATAAGTAAATAAATAGCCGTCATTTTCCATGACACTAACTGATATCCTTTTTTCTGGTCTTCAAAAAATGCCTCCATCTCAACCTTAGTCTTTTCCTCCTCGCCAACTTTCACTTGATGGTTATTATGCTGTCTTAATACATGCTGATAATGAATCCCTGTGAAATAATCGGATGATTGTAATTTGGGCTGAAACTCCACCACCCCATCAGATGATTCAGTAATTAAACCAAGGCCAATCCATTCCGCTTTTTTATCTGTTGCAATTTTTTTACGCAGGTGAACTGAAAAATCATTTAATAACTGAATTGCATGGTCTTCTGTAACCTTGGCAATTGAAGAAATGTAACTAATCAAGTTAATCGGATTACCGTTAATATGCTTAGCAAAACGAATGGTATACTGTGGAGGTTGAATTGTTTTTAGTGTGAAATCATTTCCTGCAGGAGTATGCTTCAACTCAAAAACACCAAAATCAGGAATAGCTACTGACCCGTTAAGGAGTAGGAATTTATAAATTATGGTAGGAATTGGATAAGCGAGCATTTCAAATTAGTTTTTACTGCTTTTCAGAAAACTATATCGTGCCCCGGCTAGGAAGTTAAAGCCATAAGCTTGATATTGATTCCAGCGCTGATAATGCATATTGGCAATATTATTCAAATCAATCCAAAAACCCCATTTTTTATTCAATTTATAATCCACACCAAGGTTAATATCGGCTACGTTATCTAATTTTTTAGTAAGTAGCGGCTCCGCGCTAGCCAAAGCACCTTTCCAGAAAAAAGAATGGAGCGAAATGGCTAAACTCGATATAGGCTTATAATTTAATTCAAGTTGTATTTCCGCTGGGATGAACCCATACGGTTTATCGTATAACTTCTCAGATTGAAAGAAGTATACATTAGCATTTGAAGCAAAACTGAATTGTTCAGAAAAGACATAATCAACTGTAGAGTGCAATTGAATCGCTGTAAGGGATGACTCCAAGATTACACGTAAATCCTTGCCAGAAAAGCCCGAATTAATATATAAAGGTAGACCAGTAAATTTGGCAAACCCAACCAAAAAACTAGTTTGAAAACCCGATTCATTAGACCAATTAATTCCTGTATTGTAGGTTGATTTACGGCCAAACGAAAGTGAATCTGGGGGAGCAATAAATGAATTATGGGTTCTTAAATATTGAAAAGAATTTATCAGAAACTCATTTTTTATGGATGCCAGTAAATTAAGTCTACTATCTGTTACTTTATAGCTCAAATCAAATAAAGGAGCGATAGTCCATTGACTTGATTGCACTCCTACTACCCCTCCACTCAACTTAAAATTGTCGGTTGCATAATTTAAATATAAAGGAAGCTGAAGTTGATGGTATGTTTTTGAATGACTTAAATTATTTCTGTATCCGGCTAAGTCAAAAACTGGTGCAGCAGAAAAGGAGAGATTATTTCTCCATTCATAGGTAAAGGGCAAATTAACGTTTACCGATATTTCCTGAGCAGCATTATAACTAGATAGGAAGCCTAGATTAAGTGTTGGAGTTAGGACTATGTTCTTTTTAGATCCTAACAATCGATAATAAGAAATCCCTGTGTACCCTCTCTTGTATTGTTGCAACAATTCTTTTCGTGAATAAGAAAAATTGCTGTGGTCATATCCGTACTGGCGGTATGCATCAAATGTATATCCCCCATATAATGTTAGTTTCTCAAAAGAAGACAAGCTATTTTGAAGAAAAACACCCAATGAAGAATTACTATATTGTTGATCAGGTAGCTTTCCTTTTGCTGATATATGATCTGCCCATGCTGTAAAACGTAAATTATTCTGGGTTGATTGAAAAGCAATTTGTGCAAATGGATTTTGCAAATTGCCATAGCCCAATTTACTGAAAAGCGCTACCCCATTTCCAGTCGATGAATCTAAAACCAGCGCTAAAGGCTTAATGAGAAATGACTTCAGGTTAGATTTAGCGATTTGGTAAGTAGACCTATATGAAAATGAAAAAGGAGTTGTGTCTTTTACTGGTACTGTTGCATAAAATTGAATTTTATCCGCAGGAAGAATCTTGGGTTTAAATCCAGAAGTGATGTTGATGACATCGTGGTCCTTTTTATCTTTTTGGGCAAAGCTTGATGTAAACACAAACAACAAAATAAACAATAGATATGGCTTATTGAGATTACCCTTTAATTGAAAGGAGCTGCAAAGTCTACTATGTAATGGATTTAGTTTCATTTTTGTTCTACTCTTTGTTCTTCAGCCTTGATGCGTTTAAGGTCTTCTTCGGCTATAGTAACAAGCTCTTTTATTTTACAATTTTCTATAACACTCTCTAATGTTGCTTTCGCATTGAAGAAATCCTTTTGTTTAAAAAACAGGTTTCCCAAAAAGATATAACAACGTGATTCCCAATAATCGCTTGGATTCTCCTTAGAAATTACGTCCATAGCAGAAGCTTCTGCTTGATCGAGAAGATCTTGATTAAACTCATTTAAGGCTAACTGAAACCCAGCTTCAGCACCCAATAATGAATTCCGATTAATCACTTTCTTGAAATAATATGAAGAAGAGTCTAATTTACTCAATGACTGAAATTTATACCCTAAAACCACTCGTGCATAAGAGAGATCGTCCAGGTTCGAATTCGAATCCAATAGTTGTAAAGCAAATATTCCTCCTTCCTCCCAACGCTGTGTAAAATAGTAGCATCGAACAATTCCTCGTAAAGAGAGTAGTTTATCTTCAAGTGTTACAGCATTAGAATACTGTTTTAAGTAGAGTGGTAGCGCATTTTTATAATCTCGTAGTTCAAAAAAGTAAATTTTCGAAGCCTCGTTCAACGCATTTTTCTCATATTTACTTGGACCAATATGTGATAATTGCGAAAAGCTTTCTGCAGCCTCTTTCCAAAGACCATCTTCTTTCAGGAGATCTGACTTGAAGGCAAGTACATCGGTAATAAATAGTCCATTAGGATAATCACGCAGATATTGTTCAATCGCATTGTATGTCAGTGCATGATCTGATTCCGTAAATGTTGATTGTACAAATTGAAACTGAAGTGAATCCTTTTGAAAAGCATTAATCGATCTACCACCCGATTCTAAAAATGTTTGAAAATCATCCAACTTACCATTTTTGACGTAAATACTTCGAGCACTCTCAACAGCTTCAGAGGCTTCCTCAGAAGATGGGAATTCTTTAATAACTTTTCTAAAAAAAGCTATTGATTGTTCAGTATTTTCTAAGTTATACTGTGCAATACCAAGCTTTAAATATATCTCTGGCTTTAGCTTATCTTCTAAAGAGGCTGTTTCACTTAATTTGCTTAAGTATACGATAGCGCTTTCATATAATTCTTCAGACATATATGTATTAGCCAATTCCAATAAGATAATTGATGTAAAAGCTGAAGTAGGAAAATTGGTTAGAATTAATTTTAATGAATTAATCTTTTCGCTGGAACTACTTATCCCCTGAATAATAGCAAGTTGATATGCTGCATAAATGCTTCCATAATGACTAGAGCCATCAGCAACTTTTGCATATAAAGATTTGGCTTTAGCCATTTTCTTTTGCATAAACAAACAATCTGCTGCTCTTACTATGCACTCCCTCAACTTATCATTATCAAATACTAATTTTGATTCAATTATTTTATCAAAAAAAGAATACGCTTTGTCGTAATTCTCTAACGCAAAATTAGCATACCCCATATCATAATATGCATTTTCAGCGGAGGCTTCGCCTAGTTGAAATGGATTAATTCGAATATAATCAGCAAGGTATTTTATGGCTTCGGTGTATTTTTTTTCTCTGAATAGTATTTCTCCTTTCCAAAATAGAGCATAAGGGAAAAAGTTCGAATTCCTGAATTCCAGTACTTTGTCTAAGTATCCATATACAAGTTGATATTTCACTTCATTAATAGACTCCATGGCTCTTCCGAAATAAATACGAGGAGCGATTGTTGAATAAATAGACCTATCTATAGAAGAAGATTCCAATAAAGTCAATGCTTTTTGAAAATTATTGGTCTTAGCATAAAATGTCATCAATACCGTCTGCGCCTCGTTCAAGTAAGGTGAGTTCGAATAGTCGCTTAAAAAAGTAGATAGTTTTTGAAAGCCTTGATCAAAAAATCCAAGTTCGAGAGAAAGCTTTGCATAAAAAAAACTAGCTATTTCCTTATGATTATTACTACTCGTTTTGGAAATAACAATGGAAAAAGCATTGCGAGCACTTTCCTTTTCCCCAATCTGTAGAAATGAATCACCTAGATAAAAAGCAGCTTGGCTGGCAATTTGCGAACTTTCAACCGAAAGTGGTTTAAGTACTTCTATTGCCTTAGTATAACTGCCCACTTCATGATAACCAATTCCTAATTCAAGTCGTTGGATCGCATCAAGCGAATGCCTATCCTTCTGCAACGTCTCATATAATGAAACAGACTTCTGAAAGTCGCCTTTATTAAAATACACAGAAGAAAGCAATTCTCTAGACTCAATTGAATAATATAAACTGCCTGACTTTATAAACCTTTCCAACACCTCAATGGCTTTATCGGATTCGCCTTTATCATTATAAATGTATCCTATGTAAAAAGGAATTACAGACTTGTACTGATCCACTTCTACTAATTGATTAAACAAGCCCAAGGCCATTTCATAATTCTGTTCAGAAAAGGAAATGAAGCCGAGGTAATACGTTACATCATTTTTGTAGTTCGACTTATCTAATTGAGCAATGCTTTCTAAGAAAGGCTTGGCTTTAGAAAAATTATTTAAGGAAAAATAGGCTACCCCTTTCACATATTGAACATATTCAATTCGATCTTCACTCAAGTAAGAATCATCAGTATGCTCAAAATATGAAAGTGCACTTGCATAATCTCCCTCCTTGAAGTAATAGTTGGCAAGATAAAAAGCTAAAGTAGCATGAAGTTTTACATCACTAGTCTGATTAAATTTAGCAAGGGCCTTATTCAATGACTCTGCATCCTGAATATCTAAACCAGCATACAATTCTAAATTACTTAGTTCGTCTTTATAGGCTTCGCTTCTAGTAGGAGAAAGCTGAGGATCCATCAAAACCACTTTCGAATAAGCCTGAGAAGCTTGAAAAAAACCTTGATCAAACAATTGTTTCCCAAATGAAGACTGAAGATGATTCCGATTATGAATCATCGTATTTTGCGCAACTAATGAATTAATTTGACAAAATAAACAAAGAGATAAGGATAGAAAGAAGACCCCTTTAAATCGCTTCATATTTTGAGGATGATTATATAGCAAATCTACTTTTATTCAACTGGTATAACGTTACAAGTGGTTAACTGTGGATAAATATCGAAAAAAACAGTTGATATGAACAATATCTTATCTTTATAAAGATAGAATTAACGAAGTTTTAGACTTAACAAAATTTCATAACATGAAAAAACTCTTGAGTATTCACTACAATGCATTTTCCTTTAATACAGCTATGCTTATCATTCGATTAGCGCTAGGCATTTTAATTATGTCTCATGGATATGATAAATTGGTACACTTTAATCAAATGAAGAGCGATTTTTATAATTTTTTGAATTTAGGGACTTCAGTTTCCTTAATCCTATGCATTTTCGCTGAATTTTTCTGCGCTTTATTTATTGTGATAGGCCTCTTTACAAGAGTTATGGCTGTTCCTTTGGTGATAAACATGCTCGTTGTCATTTTCAAGGTTCATGCGCATGATTTCTTCGGTACTGCTGAAAAAGGAAGCCTTTATTTAGCCGGCTTCCTTGTGCTATTGTTATGTGGACCTGGGAAAGTAAGTGTTGATGGAATAGCTAGTAAATAATATCCCTAACATGTTTTCATTTGATAATCAAATTAGGGTTAGGTATGCGGATACCGATCAAATGCAGGTAGTATATCATGCCAAATTCATTGAATATTTTGAATCGGGAAGAACTGAAGCCATTCGTAACCTTGGTATCACCTATAAAGAAATCGAAGAGTGGGGTTTAATTATGCCTGTGGTGAAACTAACAATAGAATATGCTAGGCCAGGTTTATACGATGATTTGTTAACGATTCGAACTATACTAAAAGAATTGCCTGATAGCCATAGCATTGACTTTCATCAGGAAATTTATAATGAAACTGAAAAGCTCATTTGCAAAGGAACCGTCACCTTGTTTTTTGTTGAAAAAGCAACGCGAACAAAATGCATGATGCCAGCGCCGTTAAGAGAAAAACTACTTCCCTATTTCAATTGATATACCCACATGAATGATAACTCGATCTTAGCCTCAATCATAACGATAGGAGATGAATTGTTAATAGGTCAAACGATTGACACGAATAGTGCATGGATGGCAACAGAATTGAATAAAGTGGGCATTCATGTTAAAAGACGTGTAGCAGTTGGTGATGTGTGGAATGACATTTGGCAAACCTTAGAAGAAGAAGGAAGGCAAGCACCTATTGTATTGATTACTGGTGGACTTGGTCCAACTTCCGACGATATCACAAAACCCTTGCTTTGTCAATTTTTTGAGGGTGAATTGATAGTTGACAACCAAGCATTGGAAAATGTAAGAAACATATTTGAAAAATTGCTAAATAGACCTCTATTAGAACGGAATCTAAAGCAAGCAGAAGTTCCAAACACCTGTCAGGTTATTCAGAATAAAAGAGGAACTGCCCCTGGAATGTGGTTTGAAAAAAATGGAACAATCTACATCAGCATGCCAGGCGTTCCGCATGAAATGAAAGGCATGATGATTGATTATGTCATTCCAGCATTTAAGCGTCAATTCAAGCTAGTTCCTATTCAACACAGAACCTTATTGACAGCAGGGATCGGTGAATCCTTTTTAGCTGACCTCCTCATCACATTTGAAGAAAATCTACCTACTTCAATTAAACTGGCTTATTTGCCAAATTATGGGATGGTTCGACTAAGACTTTCATGTCAAAATCCTCAGGTAACCGTTGAAAAACTAAACGACCTATTCTATAAATTAAAAGAGATAGTAAAAGAGTATTTGGTTATCGATGAAGACTTGAGTTTACAAGAAACCATAGCAAGAATACTAATTCAACAAAAAAAGACACTCGCCATAGCTGAAAGCTGTACCGGTGGGTATATATCCCATTTAATCACAGCAATTCCTGGTTCTAGCGTGTTTTTTAAAGGAGGTATCATATCCTATGCCAACGAGGCTAAAACCGACACATTGGATGTCCCAGAAGAAATAATAGCTCAATTTGGGGCAGTTAGCCTAGAAACCGTGGAGAAAATGGCCGAAGGGATTAGGCTTAAAATGAAAACTGACTTCGCCCTGGCTACATCGGGCATAATGGGCCCTGGTGGGGGCACCGATACAAAACCAGTTGGCTTTGTATGCATCGCTTTTAGTAGTGAATCCAAAACCGTATCAACCACCTTGCAGTTCAGATTTGATAGACAGCGAAATATTGAACTAACAGCAGCCCATTCCCTCAATTTTTTGAGGAAAAATGTGGGATAAGTTTGCCTCGAATACTGATTAGCGAGTGCTTGGAATAAGTTAACTTTGAAGCCTTAGATCAATTTCAAAAGAAATTCGAGTACCTGAATGGCGATAGTTAATGTCATAATGCCGAAATTAGGCGAAAGCATCATGGAAGCTACTGTGCTAAAATGGCACAAGAAGGTAGGCGATTTCATTAAACTCGACGAGCCATTACTAGACATTGCTACGGATAAAGTGGATAGTGAAGTGCCATCAACTGCTGAGGGAATATTAGAAGAACTTTGTTGCAAAGAAAATGATGTCATCGCAATTGGATCAGTAATTGCAAAAATCAAGACAACCTCAACAGAAACCATCGAAGCTAGCCCAGTTCCTAATTCAAGCAATAATGCAGAAAATACCTATTCTAACGGACTCATTCATTCGAGTCAGAATGATTCTAATGGTCAATATGTTCCCTATCAGCCCTCTACAGTAGAGATTAAATCAAAACAAGATTCAGGTAAGTTTTATTCTCCACTAGTGATGAATATTGCCTCTAAAGAAGGGCTCAACCTTAATGAGCTTGAATTGATCCATGGTACTGGCAATGATGGAAGAGTGACCAAAAAAGACATTATTCATTACCTCAACACCCGAAAAACAGAACATTTCGCTACTCCAATTGAAACCATTGCACCTAAAGAAGTAGAAAATATACCTATCCCTAACGTTCAGGAACGAATAGCAGAGCCGGTACATTCACCAATGGTTGAAACGTCAAGTTCTGACAATGTTGAAATCATAGAGATGGACAGAATGAGAAAACTCATTTCTGAACATATGACAAGGAGTAAATCAACCAGTGCACATGTTACCAGTTTTACTGAAGCAGATGTGACTAATTTAGTTAGTTGGAGAGAAAAGAACAAACATGAATTTGAAAAAAGAGAAGGAGAAAAAATAACACTTACTCCTTTGTTTATAGAAGCCTTGGTCAAGTGTTTGAAGAAATTCCCCATGCTCAATGCCAGTGTTTCCGGAGACAAAATAATTATCAAAAAAGATATCAATATAGGTATGGCAACAGCCTTACCTACTGGGAACCTCATAGTACCCGTTATAAAATATGCCGACCAACTGAGTTTAATCGGTGTAACGAAACACGTTAATCGATTAGCTAGAACAGCGAGAAACGGAAAGCTTCAACCAAGCGATGTTCAAGATGGCACATTTACATTCACCAATGTCGGAACTTTTGGAAGCTTGATGGGAACGCCTATCATCAATCAACCTCAAGTAGCGATTTTGGCTACCGGAGCAATCAAGAAAAAACCAATTGTTATTGAAAGTGAAAAAGGCGATAGCATAGCCATCAGACATATGATGTTTATTTCAATGTCATATGATCATAGAATTATAGATGGAGCAATGGGCTCAAAGTTTTTAAGCGAATTTGTAAAAGCCCTTGAAACATTCGATACTACAAGATCTTTTTAAATGGTGCACTGAACATTCAGAAAAGCCTTACAACCAAATTAGTTTTCTTACAACCTACATTTTTTGAGTACTTCCATTTTTTTAATCACCCCTCCTTTTACTCAGCTGAATACACCATATCCAGCAACTGCATACCTTAAAGGATTTTTGAATACAAAAAACATAACCTCTTCCCAAGCAGATTTAGGTATTGAAACAATTCTTTGCCTTTTCAGCAAAAATGGATTGACTGAATTATTTAATCACATAGAAAACAGCAAGCCCGCCTTAACAGAAAATACAAAGAGAATTGTAATACTTAATAGAGATTACATTAATACTATAGATGATGTCATCCGTTTTTTACAAGGAAAAAATCCAACACTAGCCTATCATATTTGTCAAAAAAACTTTCTCCCAGAAGCGTCGAGATTCGAAAACAAAGATCAAATGGAATGGGCATTTGGATCAATGGGCATTCAAGACAAAGCAAAGTATTTATGTACAATGTATCTTGAAGACTTGTCCGATTTGATAAAAGAAACGGTAGATGAACATTTTGGATTTAGTCGCTATGCAGAAAAGCTCGGACGAAGTGCCAACAGCTTTGACCAATTGCATGAAGTATTACAACTACCCAATACATATATCGATTCAATCTATTTAACACTACTCAAAGAACGTATTGAACGTAACCAACCTTTACTAGTTGCATTATCAGTACCCTTTCCTGGAAATTTATATACAGCACTTCGGTGTGGCCAATGGATCAAAAAACATCATCCACATATTCACGTAGCTATGGGCGGAGGATTTGCCAACACAGAACTCCGATCATTATCTGACACACGTGTATTTGACTATGTCGACTATATAACTTTAGACGATGGAGAGGCTCCGGTTGAACTACTAATTGGATTTTTAAACGGTAAAGTACAACAGCATCAACTCAAAAGAACATTCCTAAAAGAAGAGAACAATGTTAAATACATCAACGATATTTCAAGCAAAGAATATAAACAATCAGAAGTTGGAACGCCAGATTATAATGGTCTGCCTTTAGATAATTATATATCTGCTATTGAAGTAGTAAACCCCATGCATCGTTTATGGAGTGATGGCCGATGGAATAAATTAACCATGGCTCATGGATGCTATTGGGGCAAATGCACCTTTTGCGATATATCACTAGATTACATCAAACTATACGAACCTTCTACTGCTTCAATGATATGCGACCGCATTGAACAGCTAATTGCACAAACAGGCAATACTGGATTTCATTTTGTAGATGAAGCAGCTCCTCCATCACTTATGAAAGCGCTGGCATTGGAAATAATTAAGCGAAAATTAATTATAAGTTGGTGGACGAATATTCGATTTGAAAAGAGCTTCAGTTTTGACCTTTGTCAACTACTCAAAGCCTCTGGATGTATAGCAGTAAGCGGAGGATTAGAAGTTGCATCAGATAGACTTCTTGATTTAATTCAAAAAGGAATAACCGTGTCTCAAGTTGCGCAGGTAAATAGAAATTTCTCTGACGCCGGAATCATGGTTCATGCTTATTTAATGTATGGCTTTCCTACACAGACTGCACAAGAAACCATTGATTCACTAGAAATGGTTAGACAACTTTTCAAAACGGGTGTATTGCAATCGGCATTTTGGCATCAGTTTACTATGACTGCACATAGTCCGGTTGGACTAAATCCAGAAAAATTCAATGTATCAAAAGAAAAAGATGAAATTGGAACTTTTGCCAATAATGATATAATGCATGTCGATCCTACCGGAACAGATCATGATAAGTTTAGTTTTGGTTTAAAAAAATCATTGTTCAATTACATGCAACATCATGCCATAGATGATCCCTTGCAAAATTGGTTCGATTTCAAAGTTCCCAAAACCAGTGTCGAAGAAAATTATATTGAAAAAGCATTGACACAAAACATTGACCTAACGTTTAAACCCAATGCTAAAGTAATATGGCTTGGAAATGCCCCTTCAGTTGAATATTACATTCAGTCTAAAAAAGGAATGCAACGGGAAATGGCCAAGCTCAACTTTATTACAAAATCGGGAAAACTTGAAATTCAAATTTTAAAATCCCATGCAGATTGGTTAATTCCTATTCTTGAAAAAATTTCATTTCAGGAAAACAAAAAATACACCCTTCAAGAAATAAAAAACGATTTCGAATCAGCGGGGTTAGAAGATTTTGAATTGTTTTGGGATAATAAGCCAATGAGCGGTTTAAACAAATTAGGATTACTGAAAGTATAATTATATTATTTGTCTAATCCCATTGTTTTTCCTTTCTCAACAGCAGGCACACCAACACTAATCCATGTTGGCGGATTATCTCCTTTTAAAAGCCAATCAAAAAATTGTTGCTCTCGAATTTGGATATCCTTTCTGTTTTTCCGTTCAACTAAATTATGCGCTTCTCCATTGTAGTTGAGCATCCAAACTTTTTTGTTGAGCCTACGCATGGCAGTGAAAAGTTCTATTCCTTGATACCACGGCACGGCGCCGTCATTATCATTTGCCATGATTACAAGTGGTGTTGTAACTTTTGGTAAATGGAACAATGGTGAATTCTCAATATATAACCTTTGATTTTGCCAAAGAGTTGTACCAATTCTACTCTGCGTTTTTTCATATTGAAATTGACGGTTCATCCCCGATTCCCAACGAATACCACCATAAGCACTTGTCATGTTGGCCACTGGAGCGCCAGCCCAAGCTGCTTTAAAAACAGTTGTACGTGTTATGATATGGGCAACTTGATACCCACCCCAGCTTTGGCCTTGAATACCCATTCTAGTGCTATCAACCCAACCTTTCTTCACCAATGACCTTGCCCCACTCACCACATAATCAACTGCACCTTTTCCTGGATACCCAATTTCGTAATGGATATCGGGCGCTAATACCATATACCCTCGGCTAACAAAAAATGGGATATTTAATCTACTTGGTGTAGGAGCAGGGGGAATGTAATTATTTAGTCCATCAGAAAGTTTCTCATAGAAATACGTAATCAATGGATATTTTTTACCTTCTTGAAAATTATCAGGTTTATACAAAATGCCTTGTGCCATCTTTCCATTATATGCCTTCCAAGAGTACAATTCTGCTGTACCCCATGTATAATTAGATTGCTGCGGATTAATTGCAGTAAGCTTTACATCTTTATTCAAATTCTTGCTTACATACAAGTCTGGAGAAGAAGTGAATGATTCTTTGGTATATGCGTAAAAATCAGCTTGCTTAGACTTGATAACCGCACCCAATGAAAAGTCACCCTTCAAATGATGGGTTAACGTTGCTGGATTATTTAGCGCTACACTTGATAAACCGGATTGCTTAGATTTTTCATTGAATGAACGTAGAAGGATTTTCTGATTAAACGTTACTGTCTTATCATCAGGATTAGTTGATAGATACTTATAATTTGTCTTTGATTTACGCCCCATACCATTAGTAATATCAATAGGCAATTTTATCCCTGTTGGGTCAAGCTTCCAAATATCAAAGCGATCGTAAATATATATACTAGAATCTAGATTCCCCCAAGCCATTATACCATATGGCGTTGGCTGCGATGGCATATCGTACTCTTCATCATATAACTTATGAGGCATGTGTGAACTAATATTTACAACTTTATCATTAGTATAAGCGAAATAGTGCTTTTGCTGTAAATCATACCAATAAATATAGTTTCCGAAAGGAGAAATCTGTGGGTCACCTTCCAAATTTTTCTTAATTAGCTTACGATTACCTGTAGAGGCATTCACCGAGTAAACATCTTTTTTGGTATCTCCCTGCCACTGCATTTCAATGCGGTTTGATCTATCTGTAATACCAAGTAATTGTGATGCATCAGCTTCAGAAGAATAAACAACTTCAGGAAGATCTAAATCGGCTAATTGAACAAATTTTTTCTCTTGAAGATCAACCATCGCTAAATACGAACGCTTATTTTCTTTATCAAGATTTTTTAATTGATAGGTTTGAAGATAGTCGTCATTGTAATGCCAAATGTCAAGTTTAACCTGATCAATTTCAATTAGATTAGTATCAATGATAGATTTTATCGGATTAGTCCCTAGATAAATGCGATTCCCTGATTTGCTAAATACAGGGAGAAACTCATCCGACACGGTCCAGTTTATCAACATGCCCTCGCTAAATTTATCGACAAGTACAGATGCCTCATGATCACCATTTTGCCAATACCAAAGTTTATAAAATTTTTGAAGGGATTTAAAGCTGCTATCGCGTTCTGCAATAAAAGCAATTTGATAGCCATCATGATCAATAGACAAACTTTTTATATCATTAGCCCCCTTCATTAATGTATCAACGCTATTCTCAACTGTCCTCCATACATACACTAAGGGCTGAACTGATTTATCTGATTTCTTAGCACTTGACTTGAGTACGATTAATTTTCCATTTTCACTCCATAGGTATTCATTAATTAATGGAAATTTTTTCTGGACATGTGTTGACAAGTTTTCGACAACAAGCTCATTTCCTTCCTTAATTGCTGGTGTTTTTGGTTCTTCAGTACTACCATCAATTGCGTCATCAAGACGCTCCCCAGAGGCGCTCATTTTTCTTTTTTGTTTCTTGTCAGGTATTTGTTCTATGATAATGGGTAATGAAGATTTCAGGGAATCGGCAATATGATGCGATGAATCAAGGTTAGCATTACCTCTTGAAGAATCTGAATGTATTGGTGCAATCAAATATGCAATCGACTTTCCAGATTTTTTAGGCAAAGAGTATGAAATAACATTAGGTATTTTTTGAAATACATTAGAAGTCAAATCATATATACCTAACGAATCTTTTGGAAATTCCTCTACCTTCTTTTTTTTAATTTTTGCTTGTCGCAAATCACTAAAGAGTGGCTTTATCTTTATAATAAGAAATCGACTATCCTCAGAAAAAGCAGACTGATAGCCTCTTGGAATTTCAATCTTAAAGGATGAATCTATTCTCTGTAAAACGCAAGTACCATCTCCTTCTTGAAGATCAATTGTGTAAACGATCCAACTACCATCTGCACTTAATTTTCGTTCTCCAATAGTCTGCCAACTATCATAAACAGTATGATCTAATGGTTTCTTTTGAGCTTTTAGAAATAATGATATAGTTAACGTACATATAACAAATATGAAACGTATAGCAAATCGAGTATAAACCATTGGAAAAAATTTATTCAATAAAAATAGCAAAAATTAGCTCGACTGTTGCTTGTGTTTTTCTTTAGTCCAAATACGCCAGCTCTGTACCAAAACAGTAAAAAAAATAATACCCAACCCTACATAAAATGAACTACCCAAATACTCATTCTCATTAAATACTACAAAAGCCAAGATGATGCCATAAACCGGCTCTAAATTGTAAGAAAGATTAATCGTAAAGGGAGAAACTTTAATTAGGGAACGGATGGAAAGATTAAATGCAAGCACGGTACAAAAAAGACTTAGGATAATCAGCCAGAATAAATCAGATGCGCTTGGAAATAAATACTGGGCAGGATAAAATATAAGATAAATTGGCACCAAGACATTTAACGATAACCAGCCACCACCAATCTCATAAAAAGTGATGGTATTGGAATCAAACCGACCTACTAACTTCTTATTTAATATAGGGAAGAGTGCAGCAAAGAATGATGAGACAATTCCGAATATAATACCAAGTTGATAATCCTTATCAAAATGAAAAATCAGATAAATACCTAACATCGCCAAAAGACCAATAATGAATTCAGCAAAATCTATTCGAGTTTGATTAAT
The DNA here is from genome assembly GCA_947481355.1 of Chitinophagaceae bacterium. Taxonomy (GTDB): domain Bacteria; phylum Bacteroidota; class Bacteroidia; order Chitinophagales; family Chitinophagaceae; genus Pollutibacter. The sequence goes on along the minus strand of CANKGM010000017.1, from coordinate 1,181 downwards.
TAATGGTTCAAGTAATGTGCTAAAAAAACCAACAGCTGAAAAACAAACTAAGGCCACTGAAATATTTGCATATTTAACGCTACCATAAAAAAGGACCCAATGAATTGAGATAACTGCACCAACTCCCAAAAGCGGAAGCATTTCTCGAAATGTTAATCTCTTAATTCTAACCGTAAAAAGTGATATAACAAATAAGAAGATGGTTGCAAAAAGCATTCTATACCATACCAAAACTGATTCATTCAGATGAATCAACCGTCCTAACACGCCGGTAAACCCTGCTAGCAAAATGGCAATATGTAGTTGAAGAAATGCCTTTTTCATAATGTAGAAAAGACTGATTAAGCTGGCAGATCGGCACTACCACTGTGATTATTTTTTTGTAGAAATAGTGTGGAATAAACTTTGCAATTGCATGTGGAGAACACCTACAATTCCTTCCTGAATAATTCCTTTTGTCATTTTTGAAGCACCATGCAATCTATCTCTAAATGTAATAGGCACTTCAATTATTTTCAAGCCTAGTTTCCATGTCTTAAATTTCATTTCGATTTGGAAAGCATAGCCAACAAAACGAATTTTATTTAAATCAATTGTTGAAAGGACTTTACGGCTATAACATATAAATCCTGCAGTTGGATCTTTGATGGGCATCCAAGTTATCAAACGGGTATACCAAGCACCTCCCTTTGAAATAAATTTTCGAGAGAATGGCCAGTTTTCAATCATACCTCCTTTAACATAACGAGAGCCAACGGCAAGGTCTGCTCCTCCCATTTTACAGGCATCATATAGACGATCAAGGTCAGCAGGGTCATGTGAAAAATCAGCATCCATTTCAAATATGTATGAATAGCCACGATCCAATCCCCACTTGAATCCTTTTAAATAGGCAGTACCAAGCCCAAGTTTGCCTTGACGCTCCTCTAAAAATAAATTAGTTGCATATGATGATTGCAATGAACGAACAATATCAGCAGTTCCATCTGGTGAACCGTCGTCAATAATCAAAATATCATATCCTTGATTTAAGTCAATTATTGCCTTAATAATCAATTCGATATTTTCTTTCTCGTTGTAGGTTGGTATAATGACAAGCTTTTCCAATAATGCTTAATGTTATAATACTGATTATTAATTGTTCTGCTTAAGCATTGTCTTATTGAAAATTTCAGTCAGCT
>CANKGM010000016.1 GCA_947481355.1 Chitinophagaceae bacterium | reverse complement strand
GATATGGTGTTAAAAATTAGTACTAAGCCTGGATTAAAATTTGATATACCCATGTTTGAAATTAAAGCAGGGGCAAAAATAAGATTGGTATTCAATAATAATGATGATATGATGCATAATGTGGTGGTGGTTATGCCTGGCAAAGGAGATGAAGTAGCCGATCTTGCTATTAAACTTGGACTAAAAGGATCTCAAATGAGCTATGTACCTAAATCATCTAGTGTATTGTTTAATACAGCACTACTTCAACCACATTCTTCAGAATCTATCTACTTTATTGCACCAACAACACCAGGTGAATATACCTTCATGTGTACCTATCCAGGACATGGATCTGTCATGAGAGGAATGTTGAAGGTGGTACAATAAAATAATTATTAATTCATCGAAAAAGGTTCAGGTCAATCACTGACCTTTTCTATATCAAAAATGAAAAGTAAAGGCCATTGACGAAGATGTTTTTAGACATGTAAAGTTTGAGTAAACTCATTAAATTTTCTGCCTATAAAGTCTATCCACTATCCAATAATGTCTAACTTGAATAAACTACCTTTGATACATGGATAAAAGGCTTTTTTTACTCGATGCATTTGCCCTGATTTTTCGTGCTTACTATGCGCTAATTAGAAGTCCACGCATTACAAGTAAAGGCAAAAACACCAATGCCCAATTTGGCTTTACCAATGCATTGATCGACTTGCTAAATAAACAAAAGCCAAGCCATATAGCCATATGTTTTGATACAGCAGCGCCAACCGAAAGGCATACAGATTTTGCAGATTATAAAGCTAACAGGCAAGAAGCGCCAGAAGACCTTATCGCTTCACTTCCTGATATAAAAAAAATCATCCAAGGATTTAATATACCAATAATCGAGACAGATGGTTTTGAAGCAGATGATGTTATTGGAACACTCGCAAAACAAGCTGAAAAAGAAGGATACGAAGTGTTCATGGTAACACCTGATAAAGACTATGGTCAACTTGTCTCTGAAAATATCAAAATATATAAGCCACCATATCAAGGAGGCGACTTTGAAATTATCGGTCCAAAAGAAGTATGTGAAAAATGGAATATTGAACATGTCTCACAAGTGATTGATATCCTTGCGATGATGGGCGATGCTGTAGATAATATTCCTGGTATTCCGGGTATTGGAGAAAAAACAGCTGCAAAACTTCTAGCAGAATATGGAACAGTTGAAAACGTTCTAGAAAATGCCAATAATATCAAAGGTTCAATGGGTGAAAAGGTTAGGCAAGGAAAAGATCTTGCTATGATGAGTAAAAAACTCGCCACCATCATCACATCAGTTCCAGTAAACTTCCATGAAGGTGAATTTCTAGTAAAAGAAGTAAATAAAGAAGCGCTTAAAGAAATATTCAGCGAACTTGAATTTAGAACAATTGGTAAACGAATTCTCGGTGAAGATATCCCGATAGCAGGACCGGTTGATAAACAAGGAACAACAGTACAAGGAGATTTATTTGGAGGATCAACAACTGTTGCGTCATCAAATTCAGAAATTGTAACTGAAGAAGAAAATACTGGAGATATATCTGCTGATAAAAATATAAACAATACCCCACATCAATATGAACTTATTGATTCTACTGAGAAGATAGATGAATTAATTTTATCACTTCAAAATCAAAAAGAAATTTGTTTTGATACAGAAACAACTGGTCTTGATGCTAATCAAGCATCAATTGTAGGTATGAGTTTTTCAGTGAAAGAAGGAACAGCTTGTTATGTTTCATGTCCTGAAGACAAAAATGAATTAAAAAAAATACTAGATAAATTCATTCCAATATTTAACGATTCATCTATAACCTGGATTGGACAAAATTTGAAATATGATTTACTCATATTAAAAAATCTAGGAATTGAACTAGCTGGGAATATATTTGATACGATGCTCGCCCACTATGTCATTGAACCAGAAGGAAAGCGGAGCATGGATATATTGAGTGCAAAATACCTTGGCTATGAAACTGTAAAAATCACAGAACTTATTGGCAAAAAGGGAAAGAACCAAGGGAATATGCGCGATGTTGAAGTGGAAAAAATAAAAGAATATGCTGGAGAAGACGCCGACATAACATTACAGCTAAAAAATATTTTCACGCCAGAATTAAAAAGAAAGCATGTCGAAAAAATATTTAACGAAGTAGAAAGTCCACTCGTTAAAGTACTTGCTAATATGGAATTTGAAGGGGTTAGAGTGGATACTGATTTCCTTAATGAATATTCAAAAGAATTAGATAAAGAAGCAAAAATTGCAGAAGAGTCTGTTTATAAAACAGCGGGAGTTCGATTTAATCTTGCCTCACCAAAACAACTTGGTGAAGTATTGTTTGAGAAATTAATGCTTGACCCTAAAGCAAAAAAAACAAAAACAGGTCAGTATGCAACTGGAGAAGATGTATTGCAAAAACTTGCACATCAGTTTCCTATCGTTTCAGATATACTTGCCTTCCGCGAATTAACTAAATTAAAATCAACTTATGTTGATGCATTGCCTTTGTTGATTAACCCCAAAACTGGACGCGTACATACAACCTATGCACAAGCTGTAGCCGTAACAGGTAGACTATCAAGTACTAATCCAAATCTGCAAAATATTCCAGTTAGAAGTGATCGTGGTAAAGAAATAAGAAAAGCATTTATCCCTAGGGATAATGATCATGTACTGATTTCAGCAGATTATTCTCAGATAGAATTACGTATTGTAGCAGCTATTAGTGGAGATACGAATATGTGTGAAGCTTTTAAAATGGGAAAAGATATTCATACAGCAACTGCCGCTAAAGTATATGGTGTCAATGAAGAAGATGTGACCAAAGAGATGCGGTACAAAGCTAAGAGTGTGAATTTTGGTATAATATATGGACAAGGTGCATTTGGGTTAGCTGAAAATTTAGCCATCAGCAGAACAGAAGCCAAAACCATTATCGATAATTATAAAAAAGAATTCCCTGGTATAACTCAATATATGGAATCGACTATTCAATTTGCAAAAGACAATGGATATGTAGAAACATTGATGGGAAGAAAAAGGTGGTTAAGGGATATAAACTCATCAAACTTTACAGTGCGTGGATTTGCTGAAAGAAATGCGATTAATTCTCCCATACAAGGATCTGCAGCAGACATGGTTAAACTTGCGATGATTAAAGTACATCAGGCAATCATAAACCAAAAGCTAAAAAGTAAAATGATTTTACAAGTGCATGATGAATTAATCTTCGATACGTTGAAAAGTGAAGCAGAAGAAATGAAATCACTTATTATTGAAAATATGGAGAATGCGTTACAACTTCCTAATCATGTTCCGGTAATTGCAGAAGCGGGTATTGGAGAAAATTGGTTAGTTGCCCACTAACTCTAAATCTGCTAAACATGCTTCTTATAAAGATGAATCATAAAGTTAACATATGATCACAAAATTATTTGTTTGGTGGTTCAAAATGAAGGGGTGGAAAATTTCAGGAATTGTTCCCCATGATATCCAAAAAGCTGTTGTCATTGCAGCACCACATACGTCTAATTGGGATTTTATTTATGCACTAGCGGTATTTAAAATATTAGGACTAAACATAAAATACCTTGCTAAGAAAGAATTATTCAAATTCCCCCTCAGCATTCTTTTAAAAAACACAGGTGGAATACCTGTTGAGCGGGCAAAAAGCCAAAGCTTAACTGATGCAATTATCCATAAATTCAACCATAGTGAAAAACTTCTTGTTATTATACCTGCAGAAGGAACTAGAAAAATGGTAGAAAAATGGAAAAGCGGATTTTATTATGTGGCAAAAGGAGCAAATGTGCCCGTTTTGCCTGGATTTTTAGATTATAAAAATAAAAAGGCGGGTTTTGGAAACCCGATATACTTATCAGGAGATAAAATAGCCGATATGAAAAACTTGAAGGAATTTTACAAAACTAAATCTGCCAAATACCCAGATTTATTTAATATTGAATCTATAAAAGTTGATTGAGATACAAAGCTATATGAATACTTACATTAAATTTTTCACACTCATAGGATCACGGTATTTTATACTAGCTGGTATATTTTTCTATGTCTTTTATGTTTTGCTGAAAAAAACAAATAGTCATACAAAAATTCAAACAACCATTCCTGATAAGGGAGATTACTTAAGGGAAATAAGCTTCTCTATATCTTCACTACTTATTTTCGCCATGATACCTACGATATTCATCGGTAATCCCGAAATATCTTCTCATACACTTTTATATAAAAATATTGAGGAAAGAGGATGGATCTATTTTATACTCGTATTCCCAATCATGATTTTCTTACATGATACCTATTTTTATTGGACTCACCGATTGATGCACCATAAGTTTATTTTTAAGATATTCCATCTTGTACATCACAAATCAACTAACCCATCACCTTGGGCAGCCTATGCTTTCCATCCACTTGAAGCAATTGTAGAAGCAGGTATTTTGGTAATATTTTTATTTGTATTACCCATTCATCAAATTCATTTTTTTGTTTTCTTCTTTTTTGCAATTCTCTATAATGTATATGGACATCTGGGATGGGAAATTTATCCTAAAGATTTTAATCTAACTCGAGTAGGAAAATGGATCAATACTTCAGTTAGTCATAATCAACATCATAAATATTTTAAAGGAAATTATGGGCTGTATTTTCTTTTCTGGGATCGTATTATGGGAACGCTCAGAGAAGATTATGATAAGACCTATAAAAGGGTAAAAAACGCATGAAACCACTTATCATTTACTGCTATGATGCTTATTGTGGTTGGTGCTACGGATTTAGCCCAGTAATTAAAAGTCTATATAAAAAATACAGCACCCAATTTGATTTTGAAACTATTTCAGGTGGAATGATTCCAATTGATTCAACTCAACACATTGGTAAAATTGCTCCATTTATTTTAGATGCCTACAAAACCGTAGAAGAAACAACCGGTATTAAATTTGGAGAAGATTATCTATGGCATATTAAAAATCCTGATTTAAGTGATTGGTACCCAAATTCAGAAATGCCAGCCATTGCAATGGGAATTTTCAAAGACATATATCCGCAAAACACCATAGAATTTGCATCAGATTTACAATGTTCATTGTATGAAGAAGGACGTGATTTAACTGACCCAGAAGCCTATCGCCATTTATTGGTTAAATACGGCATTAATCAAGATGAATTTTATTCAAAACTTAAAGATCCAGCGTATAAAGAGAAAGCATACTATGATTTTTCACTTATCAAACAATTAAAAGTAAACGGTTTCCCTACAGCGTTTATTCAACTAGATGAATCAAAATTATATATGATTACAAGAGGATATAGCTCACTCGAAACCATAGAAAAAAGAATTAAGGATATTCTAATCGAAAATAAATTTCAATAAATTGGTCGTACCTTGCGGTCTCTAAAACACATAATCTATTATGGAATACAATAAACTCATTTCAGTAACCGGATTTTCAGGACTCTTCGAATTAGTTAGTAGTAAAACAGATGGAGCAATCATAAGATCCCTAGAAGATAATACAACTAAATTTGTTTCAAATAGGCTACATCAATTTTCACATCTAGAATCAATAGAAGTATACACGGAAGATGATAATGTAAATCTTGCAGACATCTTCAATGCAATGAGTGAATTGAACATAGAACTTCCCTCAGAAAAAGACAATAAAGCAATTCGTGCTTATTTTGAAAAAGTATATCCTAAAATGGATTTCGAAAAAGTATATAACAGTGACATGAAAAAAATGGTGCGTTGGTTTAGCTTGATAAAAAAACATGAGATTGAAATTAAGCTGACTGAATTTGAGGAAGAGGAAAATGATGAACAGGAAGAAAATTAATTTCCATAAATAGATTAATGTTGAACTCATGCCATACAGTGCGGATATTAAAAAATTAGAACACTTTTTTCTTCCAAAAGAATTCACACTATCCAATTGGGAAAGCTTAGAGCCCTATTTTATTCAACTTAATGAAAGACCACTAAACTCAGTATCTAATCTTGAACAATGGTTAAAAGATATGAGTGAAGTTGAGGCATTCATTAGCGAAGATGCATGTTGGAGACAAGTTAGAATGACATGCGATACTGAAAATAAAAGTTTCGAAGAAGCCTTCAACTTTTTTTTCATGGAGATTCAACCAAAAATTCAACCTTACGCAGATCTCCTCAATAAGAAACTCATAGATTGTCCCTTCACTAAAGAAATCAATCAACATAAATATTTCACGTATTTACGATCTGTACGAAAAAGCATTGAACTATTTAGAGAATCTAATATCCCTCTTCAGTCTGAAGTAAGTGTATTGCAACAACAATATGGTGCAATCGCTGGAAAAATGATGATTGAACAGGATGGCAAAGAATTCACGTTGCAACAAGCTGCAAAATTTTTAGAAAGTGAGAATAGAGAAATACGCGAAACTGTATACAAAAAAATTGCTTCAAGAAGATTAGAAGATAAAGATCCACTCAATGACTTATTTTCTAAGCTCATTGAAAAGAGGCATCAAATTGGACTAAATGCCGGATTTAAAAATTACCGTGACTATAAATTTGCAGAAATGGGGCGCTTCGACTATACCCCTGAAGCCTGCTACCAATTTCATGAAGCAGTAAAAAAAGAAGTAGTTCCTTTAGTTGATCAAATATATAATGATCAGAAAAATCGACTAGGCTTAGAAAGCATGAAGCCATGGGATACTGAAGCAGAACCAGCTGGCATTAAACCTTTACGCCCTTTTACTGATGGCAACGATCTTCTTACAAAATCAATTAAATGCCTTGATGAGTTAAATCCATTTTTTGGTAACTGCTTAAGAAAAATGAAAGAACTCAAACACCTTGATTTAGATAGTAGAAAAGGAAAATCACCCGGTGGTTACAATATGCCATTGGCTGAAAGTGGTGCACCTTTCATCTTTATGAATGCTGCAGCCCAAATGTCTGATTTAACTACCATGGTGCATGAAAGTGGCCATGCCATACATTCATTTCTTTCGCATCCGCTAGAATTGACAGGATTTAAAGAGTATCCAACTGAAATGGCTGAGGTGGCAAGCATGTCGATGGAATTATTTACGATGGACCATTGGGATGTTTTCTTCAATGATGAAGAAGAAATGAAAAGAGCGAAACGTCATCAACTTGAACGCGTGATTACGATTTTCCCATGGATAGCAACAATTGATAAATTTCAACACTGGATATATGAACATCCAACTCATACTTTAGAAGAAAGAAGAGAAAATTGGCTTCGTATTCTAAATGAATTTTCGTCTACATCAATTGACTTTAGTGATTTGGAAAAATTTAGGTCGTATAGCTGGCAAAGACAACTCCATTTATTTGAAGTTCCATTTTACTATATCGAATATGGTATTGCCCAACTTGGTGCAATCGGTATGTGGAAACAATACAGAGAAAATAAAGAAAAGGCCTTAGAAAATTATATTACTGGCCTAAGCCTTGGTGGTACAAAAACGTTACCTGAATTGTACCATGCTTCGGGCATCGATTTTGATTTTTCTCCTGAGAAGATTAGTGAATTGATGCTTTTTGTCAAAAAAGAGCTAGAATCTCTCTGAGATACCACTTTTATGGTATGCCACAAACTTGTATGAACCTGATTAGCTAGATACCTTTATTCAAGAAAATTCAAACTCAGAATAAAGAAGCTACTAATCAGAGCCTTAACGAATGTCCCGGTGTTTTTACATTGGGACTTTTTTATTCCATACATGTTTTGCAAATACCATTCACTACCATATTAATTTCCTTCATAGAATACCCTTTAGGTAGTGTAATTGCAGGAATGCTAACATCATCTAAGCACAGGGTGCGTCCACATTGATCACATAAAAAATGAACATGATTATCATGGTGATGACCTGATGTAATACAGTCATCACTGCATAATGCATATTTAATGGTATTATCAGTTGTAGGAATCGTATGAATAATACCCCTATCTAAAAATGTCTGTAAGGTTCTATAAATAGTTACTCGATCATATTGTTCTGCCAATTTCTCTATGTCTTGATGAGCTAAAGCAGTTGAAGCTGATAAAAATATTTCAAGAATTTTTTTTCTACTTGAGGTTATACTCAAGGAACTAGTCTTTAATATAAATTCCGTTTGAGCTCCCATCTTATTCTGCAATGAGTTCAGAAATATCATGAATGAGTTGTTCTATTTCATCCTTTTTAATCCCATCATAGACACCTCTCACACGCCCTAACCGATCAACCAAGGTAAAAAATTGGGTGTGCAAGAATTGCTCATCGATGTTTTTAGAATTGTTCTTTGGGTCATCTAGCATATAACTTTCTCTCGCGGCTTTATAAAGTGCCTCTTTACTACCCGTAACAAACCACCAGTTTTTTGAATTAGCACCCATTGAATCTGCATAATGCCTCATAACGGGCAATGAGTCAACTTCAGGATTTACCGTATGTGAAATCACTAGAAAATTTGAATCAGTCTTGAATTTCTCATAAATAGCTTTCATATTCTTATTCATTTTCGGACAAATGCCCTTACATGAAGTGAAAAAATATTCAGCAACATACACTCGCCCTTGCGTTTCTTGCTGGGAAACCATGGAACTATCTTGCTTCAAAAATGAAAAGGGCTGAACAGTATTTAAAACAGGAAGTTTCACCTTTGCAAAGTCAGTGGTATACATCAGCACTCCGTAAAACACTGCAAACAAAACAGCAAAAAACATCAGATAAACGATTGCCTTTTTACTCATACCACTATTTATTCTGCAAAAATACAGTAGGTAAAGTTAATATACTTGACCTATAGAATGCAACTTTGTTGCAAAATACTTAAATTTGCAATCCCACTTATGTTAAAGATCAATTACGATAGACTTGGAATAGCAGCAAGCATAATCTGTGCAATTCACTGTACACTACTACCATTATTAATCTCTAGTCTTCCAATACTTGGACTAAATCTCGTGAATAACCTATTTTTTGAGGTTGGTATGATTCTAATTTCCTTATTAATTGGAATCTATTCGCTTAGGCATGGTTTCACAAAACATCATCATAAAGTGAGGCCAATTTTACTTTTCACGTTAGGCATATTTTTTTTGGTTCTGAAACAGGTATTTCACCCTCATCAAATTTGGTTTTTAGCGCCTGCGGTTCTATTAATCATCTCAGCACATTACATCAACCTGAGGCTTTGTAGAAAAGCAGCCCACGAACATGGCGAACACTGTAGTCACTAATATTCTTATCTAAAGAAATTAGTTGAATCCATAGGAATATTTTAAATTGTTATCTAAAGCAAAACACTTCCATATGATTTCAAGAAGACATTTACTAAAACAACTTTCCTTAATTACAGCAGGAACAGCATTATTGGCTGATGCATCAGCGCTAACATTTAATAAGAAAAGAAAAATTGGGATCCAATTATATACCCTAAGAAATGAAATTGAGAAAGATCCAAAAGGAGTGCTCAAAAAAGTGGCAGCTCTTGGATTTGAAGAAGTTGAAAACTTTGGATATAATGGAAAATTCTTTGGAATGGAACCTTCTGAATACAAAGCGCTTTTATCGGAACTAAACCTAACTGCACCTTCAGGTCACTACCTCTATGGTAACTTTGGAAATAAACAAATCCCAGGAACGATATTACATGGTTGGGATAAAGCCATAGAAGATGCTGTTGCAATAGGTCAGCAATATATGGTAGTAGCATACTTAATGCCTGATGAAAGAACTTCAATCAATGATTATAAAAAAATTGCAGCTGATCTAAATATTGCAGGAAAAAAATGTAAGGATGCAGGTATTCAACTTTGCTACCATAATCATGATTTTGAGTTTCAGGAAATCGACGGACAACTTCCATTTGATATTCTAACCAAAGAAACAGATGCATCTTTGGTTAAATTTGAATTGGATCTTTATTGGGTAAGTAAAGCAGGAAAAGACCCCATTGCTTTATTCAATCAACTTAAAGGCAGAGTAGCACTTTGGCATGTGAAAGATATGGACAAGACACCAAAGAAAAATTTCACAGAAGTAGGCAATGGTGTAATTGATTTTGCGACCATCTTCCAAAATGCAAAATTATCTGGCATGAAGCATTTTTTTGTTGAACAAGATGAATGTCCGGGTTCACCTTTTATTAGTGTAGAAAAAAGCATTAGCTATATTAAAGCTTCATTATTAAAATATTTATAATTGAATGAAAATATTTAATATTTCATTTGCGATTATATTCATCCTTTTTGCATTACTCCAATATAATGATCCAGACCCTTATCTATGGATACCAATATATGGATATGCAGCGATTGTTTGCATTCTAAATGCACGAAATAAGTACGATAGATTTGCTCATATCGCTGGGATAATTTTTTGTATTGGATTTGGCGTAAAACAACTATTTACAAGAGATGGTGTAATAGATTGGATAAGCAAGTACCAAACTGAAAATCTAGTTCAAAGCATGAAAGCAACAAAGCCTTGGATTGAAAATACCAGGGAATTTGGTGGATTGATGATTATTTTATTAGTTCTGCTGATAAATATTTTGATGCATAAAAAAAGCCGGAGCTAAATAGCATCCGGCTTTTTATGTTCCATATCATTTTATTTTCCTGTCATAAACTTCATTGAAACCAATGCAAACTTTTGGGTTTCACTTGCATCGGCTTTTTCAATTTTCATGAATAAGCTTGTCGGTTTAGTCGGGAGATTTTTAAGAGGTACGATGATTTCTGATGTCTTTTTAGAAACATCGTGCCCCATGAATACTTCACCGATCTTAGTACCGTTAATGTTATCAACATACCAACTTATTCTATATCCTTTATCGGGAGATGCATCAATATCATAAGCCAGTTCAAGGGCATTAACATCCTTTAAATTGAGGTGATCAAATTTAAGCCAACCTGATGCTGATTCATTATTCAAAATCGCAAAATGATCTCCATCATCTTCTTTAACATCAATACCATCTCCATCAGTTTTTGATTCTACACCAACAATTGGACTCTTCATTATCGCCACAGCCACACTGGTTAGGGGCTTAATTCCTTTAGCACCTTTATCAGTATATGTTGCTGTAATCTGCATCATATTATTATTGCCCATTTCCTTAGATGTTGCTGTAACCTGTCCTTTTGAAGGGAGGGTTGCAGCTTCCTTCTTATTTAAACTCAAAATCCAGTTAACAATAAGATTAAGATCTTCCTTCTTGATATCAGGGTGAGCAGACATGGCATTTTCACTCCAAACACCACTACCACCTTTGATGATCTTATTCGTTAGATAGGCATGTGCTTTGGGATCATTTTCATATCGCTCAGCAACCAACTTATATGCTGGTCCGACAGAACGCTCATTTTCTTTATGACATACTTTACAATCAAGAATAGCAGCAAGGTTTCTTCCTTCCATTAGTGCTGTTACTTGTTGATGTCCTACCACCTGCGCATTATCTGGTCCACTCACATAATCTACTTTTACATAAATTGATTTAGGATCAATTCCACCTGTTGCAGTTGAACCATCTTCCTTATCTCTTACATTTACCTTATATGATACAGGTACACCAGGCAAATAAAAATTATTATCCGTTTCCATTTTTACATCAACAATAGGCAATTCATTTCCTGCAAATACTTTGATGACTTCACTTTTAGTTGATGCTCCTTTTGAATCCCTGGCTATGAAATAAACAGCGTATTCACCTGGAGTTGTAAATGTGAACGTAGCTTTATTTGATGCAGTTGGCTTCAACCCTTGTTTCCCAAAATACCAAGTATACGTGAGTGGGTCGTTATCAGAATCCTTTGTTCCAGTTCCATCAGCTTTAATTGTAAACGGAACAGAACCTGAAACTTTATTTACAGATAACTTCGTTTTTGGAGCACGATTACCTCCATTATAATCTATTCTAGAAAGTGCAGCGTCAGGATTTTTTGAAAACCACCCACTACCATATTCTAACACATAAAAACGACCATCAGGACCAACTTCAATATCTATGGCACTATTGAATGTAGTGTGTTCCATAAAAGGTTCCATCTTCTGATAATTTCCTTCTTCATCCATTGTAACCATTTTCATCCACCCTCTAATCCATTCGTAGAATAATAATTTATCATTATAATAATCAGGATAACGAGTTTCTTTTGGATAAAACTCTGAATGATATATTGGACCCGCCATAGCATTTCTACCACCAGTTCCAACCTCAGGAAAATCAGGTGATGCAGCATACGGATACCATATGAATGGTGAACTAAGTGGAGGCAAGTCAGTTAAACCAGTATTATTTTTAGACGTATTAATTGGTTTTTTAGGATCGAAGAAATCTCCAATTTCGCCAGTCTCATAATTGAAATTGCGGTAAGGGAAATTGTTCCCAATAAAAAATGGATATCCAAAATTGCCAGCTTTACGAGCCTGGTTCAATTCATCATATCCTCTTGAACCTTTAACATTTGGACTTTCTTGTCCGGCATCTGGACCTACATCACCCCAATATAAAAAGCCTGTTTTTTTATCAATAGAAATTCTATAAGGGTTGCGTGTTCCCATAGCATAAATCTCTGGACGAGTTTTTGGGGTACCCGGTTTAAAAAGATTTCCCTCAGGAATTGAATATGATCCATCAGGATTAACTTTTATACGGAGTACTTTCCCCCTTAAATCATTTGTATTTCCAGAACCCCTTCTTCCATCATATTGCTCAAATCCTGCACGGTTATCAATTGGACCATATCCTTCTAATTCATATTTTGAGTTAGGTTGATTAAATGGTGTAGTGTTATCACCAGTAGATAAATAAAGTGACCCCTCAGGACCAAATGCGAGAGAACCTCCTGTATGACAACAGATATTTCTCATAGACCCAACATCTAGTATTTTTTTCTCTGAAGCAAGATCAAGCTTACCATCCTTAAACGTGAAACGTGATAAACGATTTGCGGCAGTATCTTTCGTTGCATAATACAAATAGATGTAATTATTATTAGCAAAGTCAGGATCTGCTGTTATACCCATTAATCCTTCTTCTGCATTGGCTCCACTATCACCTGATTTATAATACAAATCAATCTTTGCAAGTTGAGTAACTTTTTTAGTTGTATTACTATATAATAGAATTTCACCTTTGCGTTCAACAATGATAATATCAAAATTTGGAAGGATGGCCATTTCAGTAGGTTCATCAAAAACGCCACCACCTGCAAGATTTGTTTTTGTAAAACGATCCTCATCAGGGATAAGCATTGATTTTACTTTAGAATAATCCAACTTGACATTATTCCCTATTGCATACTTAATGCCACCTAAAATATGTTTCAAGTACAATGGTTCTGCGAACGATTCATCGGTATGTCCAAGCTCAGTATAAAAAGCCCGTCCACCATCAAATTCATGGTACCATGCCATAGGATGGCTGTCTCCATTACTTCCACCCTCATAAGATTTTTCATCTATGCTAATAAGTACATTGACTTCAGCTCCTGGAGCTTTTTTAAAATTATACCATTCGTCAAAACGCTCCCAAATAGCAGGCAAATGAGCAGTACTGATATGTGATTTATCATGTACAATCAGATTTGCCTTTTGCTGACTTGGATGACTTTTAAAATAGGCTCCTGAAAGTTTACCATACCAAGGCCAATGGTATTCGCAATCTGTAGCAGCATGAATACCCATATACCCCCCACCGGCTTGGATATAACGTTCAAATGCAGCCTGCTGATAATCATTCAATACATCACCAGTTGAACTTAAAAAAACAACAGCACTATATTTTTTCAAATTAGTTTCTGTAAATGCTTTAGCGTCTTCCGTTGTATCAACAGAAAACCCATTTTGACTTCCCAACTTCTGAATGGCAGTTTTTGCAACCTCAATAGAACTATGCCTAAAACCAGCTGTTTTTGAAAAAACTAATACACGGTTTTGTGCAAGCGCTGACATTGAAATGAATAAAATCAATGACAATAAACCAGATTTTACGTTTAACATGTTGTGAGACTTTATTTTAAAAAATATCGAAGAATGAATTTAATACTTTTTGACATTATATGATTCAGCTATATAAAATAGACGATTAAAATTTCTTCTTCATTTAGTAAATAAAAAGCCACAAGGTTAATCCTTGTGGCTTCTAAAAAGTAAACTATATATTATCTAGAGTTCTTTTATCTTAATATTCTTATACCAAACTTGATTACCATGATCTTGAAGTGAGATACGTCCAGACTTAAATGAGCCAAAACCAGGCATTTTAGCAAATTTACTTCCTGCAATCATCTTATTCCAATCATCATTCCATCTAGTTGTAGTAACTACAGTCTCTCCATTTAGGATTAGTGTTAAAGCATCATCTTTTATGATGATTTCTGCATGATTCCACTCTCCAACAGGCTTTACCGTTTCTCTTTTACAAGAGATTAAATCATACAAATCGCCAGCACGGTGTTTTATGATTTGACCATCAGAATGCTTATCGTTATCCAATACTTGCATTTCCAATCCTGTAAAATAGGATTGCGGATATTTAGCTTCTTCTTGAACTCCAAAAATGATACCACTGTTACCACCTTCTGAAAT
Source organism: Chitinophagaceae bacterium (assembly GCA_947481355.1). Taxonomy (GTDB): domain Bacteria; phylum Bacteroidota; class Bacteroidia; order Chitinophagales; family Chitinophagaceae; genus Pollutibacter. The sequence goes on along the minus strand of CANKGM010000016.1, from coordinate 3,646 downwards.
TTTCCAATCAAGGGCCAAATGATAGTTTGTATAAACAGCATCAGTAGTAATATCACCACCAGGTCTTAGTGCTGATGTTTTTTCTGTAGATGGAATTAACGTCAATGAACCGTCTTGTACTTGCCAAGCTGTTCCGTCACCTTCATTACCATAGATATGCCACCCTTTTTTTGATTTCCCATCAAATAAAGATTGCCAACCTTTAAAGTTATTTGCTTCATTAGAAGCTAAATGTTTTTTTGTTGACGTGTTGCCATGACTAACGGGCAAATTTGAATTGAAAATAAGTGATGCGAGAGCAACTGTGATTAATAATTTCATGTTTGTATTTATTTGTTCATTGACAAGATATAAGATACCATTGCTTCTGCATCTTCGGAGCTAAGTGCTGGATGTGCAGCCATAGGAATTTCACCCCATACTCCTTGGCCACCTTTCAATACTTTCGCTGCCAACTTTTTTACATTTTCATCATTGTTTTCATACTTCTTAGCAACATCCTTGTAAGCAGGGCCAATTAACTTTGTATCATCTTTATGGCATGTCCTACAATCTGATCCTTCGATCAACGCCTTACCATCTTTTTTTGCAACTGGAGCAACCTCAACTTTCGTTTCAATTTCCTCAGTAGATGCATTACTAATTGGTTTTGTTTCAGCGGTTTCTTTGTTTTCTCCACCACCACAAGCATAAAGGCCTGCAGCTACAATCATTGTTAACAGTACTTTTTTCATTGTTTTTTTTTTCGTTTTTATAATCAGATACCTAAAATTGATCTATTGAATTTTTCATTACTTCCTGTTGAAGCAAAATCATCAAATGCTTTTTCTGTAACACGAATAATATGATCATGGATGAAAACTGCACCTTCTTTTGCACCATCCTCAGGATGTTTAATAGCACATTCCCATTCTAACACTGCCCATCCCTTATAATTATATCCAGTGAGTTTACTAAAAATGGATTTAAAATCAACTTGACCATCTCCCAAAGAACGGAAGCGGCCGGCACGATCTATCCAATTTTGATACCCCCCATATACTCCTTGTTTTCCAGTCGGATTAAACTCAGCATCTTTAACATGAAACATTTTAATGCGTTCATGGTAATAATCTATATAGGTAAGATAATCCATGCTCTGCAATACAAAATGGCTTGGATCATACAACAAGCAAGCTCTCTTATGATTTTTTGTCTTTTCTAAAAACATCTCATATGATATACCATCATGTAAATCTTCGCCTGGATGAATTTCATAACATAAGTCAACCCCATTATCCTCAAATACATCAAGGATAGGCAACCACCTCTTTGCCAGTTCAGTAAATCCAGTTTCTACAAGACCTGCAGGGCGCTGTGGCCAAGGATATACGGTATGCCAGAGCAACGCTCCACTAAAGGTAGCATGTGCCTTTAAGCCAAGATTAGCTGAAGCCTTTGCAGCATATTTCAATTGTTGAACAGCCCACTTTGTTCTTGCTTTGGGATTACCCCTAACTTCAGCTGGAGCAAATCCATCAAACTGAGCATCATATGCTGGATGAACTGCCACTAGCTGTCCTTGTAAATGGGATGAAAGTTCAGTAATTTCTAGACCAGCTTCTTTTACAATGCCTTGAATTTCCTGAGCATAGGTTTTGCTCTTTGCTGCTTTTTCAAGATCAATGCAACGAGCATCCCATGTTGGAATTTGTACACCCTTAAAACCTAATGATGCCGCCCATTTGCAGATTGATGACAAGTCATTGAAAGGAGCCTTATCCCCCATAAATTGAGCGAGAAATAGACCAGGACCTTTTATTGTTTTCATGTAATACTTAATTTATTTAAATAGTATGTGGAGTCCATTTTTGATCTGATTGTGAAGAAGCAACGACATTATCGATAAATGCCATACCTCTAATACCATCTTCAACACCCGGAAAATCAAGCATCTCAGGTGTTGGCTCAGTACCATCAATTTTCGCGCCTAAGGTTAAAGCAAAATTTCTATAGATATTGGCAAATGCTTCGAGATATCCTTCGGGATGTCCACCTGGAGTTCGTGCATTATGGACTGCAAACGAAGAAAGTCTGTCTGCATAATTTCCTCCTGCTCTATAAATTTGAGTAGGTTGATCAAGCCATTTTACCAACATCGTGTTTGGTTCATGTTGTGCCCACTCAAGTCCACCCTTCTCACCATAAACCCTAATTTTAAGTGCATTCTCTTCACCAGCTGCTACTTGAGAAGCCATCAAGACACCAGCTGCACCATTTTCAAGCTTTAATAACACATTACCGTCGTCGTCCAATAATCTACCTTCCACCATCACATTCAAGTCGGCACAGAGGTGAGTAATTTTTAATCCGGTTACATATTCTGCAAGATGGGCAGCGTGGGTTCCTATATCACCCATACATCCACTTTTACCACTGCGTTTAGGATCTGTACGCCAAGCTGCTTGGGCATTACCTTCGCGCTCTGAAAGTTTACTTAACCATCCTTGTGGGTATTCAACCAATACCTTCCTAATCTTACCCAATTTCCCTTCTTTAATCATTTGACGGGCTTGCTTAACCAATGGATAACCTGAATAAGTATGTGTCAAACAAAGAATTCGACCAGTTTCAGCAGCCTTTTGTTTTAATTGTTGTGCTTCGTCTAAAGTAAAAGCAATAGGTTTTTCGATAACCACATGAAACCCATGATCCATCGCCATCATAGCAGGAGCAAAATGCGCAAAATTGGGTGTTACAATGGTTACAAAATCGATTCGCTTATCAGCAGGAAGTTGGCTTTCCTTCGTAATCATTTCCTCATAGGTAAGATAGATTCTATCTTCTTCAAAAAACAAGGATTTTCCTGAATCCTTTGCAATCTCTGGGTTAATGCTAAGTGCACCACAGACTAAATCAATGAGTCCATCCATTCCAACGGCATAACGGTGAATCGATCCAATGAAGGCGTCTTTACCTCCGCCTACCATTCCCATTCTAAGTTTTCTGTTCATATTCGTAGTTTGAAAAATTCAAAAAATAAAGAGTTTTAAAAATAATGAATTTAGTTTTAAGAATTCTCTTTATATTGAATTGCTTAAAAATAATTTTATTTGATTTTTAACCAAAACCATCATCAAAACAACCCAATTATGAGCACAACGATTTCTAGCCAACCCGTTAATGCAAATCGCCTCTTTCTGGCGAGTTGCTTTGCCCTTATTACCACTGCATTCTCATTTAGTATCCGAGCAGGAATCTTAACACAACTAGGTACTGAATTAAGTTTAGACCCAGTGCAATTAGGCCACATCAATCAAATGTGGTTCCTCGGATTTCCAATTTCAATGATATTGGGTGGTATATTTTATGCCAAAATAGGACCAAAACTCATCATGCAAATTGCTTTGGTAGCACATACCATTGGTATCATCACTACCATTTATGCCAGCAGTTATAATGTATTACTCATTTCAACTTTACTCATTGGATTGGGAAATGGTTGTACAGAAGCTGCCTGTAACCCAATGATTGCCGATGCATACAGTGGAAATGAATTTCACAGCAAATTGAATCGCTTCCACATGTGGTTCCCAGGAGGTATTGTATTAGGTTCTCTTATTTCCAATTTCATGACAGGTGCTCAATTTCATTGGGAAGCACAAAT
>CANKGM010000015.1 GCA_947481355.1 Chitinophagaceae bacterium | reverse complement strand
TAAACAAATTATCGACTCTATTTTCTTTTAGAATCGTTAACACCCGTTGAGTAAGCTCTGGTCGATTAAATACTATCAGCAGAACAGGTGTATCAAATGTATCGGGCAACAAATCCAATTAATATTTTGAAAATAATTTACTCAACCTCAAACGAAGGCGTTTATCTATTCTAGATTTTAAGGTCACCCCATTAAATTTACCAGAAAAAACAGATGAAGGAGAATATGATTTAAAATCAGTGCCGAAACGACCACACCAATAACCGAATTTTATAGCATCTTCATTCGAAGAAGTAGTAGAAAGTGTGCTACTAATAAAACTAATTGTTTCTTCATGATTTTTGGGAATAAACAACCCTCTAGAAGTTTCATAAAACGACCTCCCAAGCAATATAGATGGCTTACCCCAATAAAGTGCTTCAATACCCATGGTTGAACCAAATGAAATAACTTTTTCAACAGAATTCATCAAGGTATATGTATCGACAGGAGACTCTGGTTGAATGATGGTCAAATTTGAATAGTTCAGATTAGCTATTTGCTTCATCTGGGTATTCTTTAATCCACTTAGATTTGGATGAATCCGTAAATAAAAATGAATAGTTTGGTCGTGCAAAAAGTCTTCACATACCTTGGCTATCGCTTCATTATCGTTATCATAAATCGTATTGCTAAAATCACTTATCCCTTCATATTCATCCATAGATGAATTAAATATAGCCATATTGCGCTTTGTACTATCAAAGCCAGGTGGTAATAAATCTAATTTTTGCTTGTCAGTAAATGAGCTCCAAGAATGTATAATTCCTTTTCTTCTATCATGGAAAAAACGTTCCCCTGCAGCTACTTTATTCGTATCGCCATTCCCCCAGAGTTCATTAATATCTTGAATGGCCGACTTTATAGAATGAGGAGTCTGATTTTTCCTGAGCATATACTTTTTCAAATTGCCCCCTCTTTCGTGGGTAAAAAAAGGAATACCCTTTTGCTCACACAGTCTCATAACAGGTCTAGATTCAATGAATCGCCCATTAAATAAATAAACAAAATCGGGTTTAATTTTTTCTAGCACTATGCTCATTGATTCATAAACATAAATGCCTGTTTTTATATGGGTATTTATGAGTGCTTGATGCAATTTAACATCAAAATCATGGTCTCTCAGTGCTGATATAATTGAGGAGGCTGCAGCCATACCAATATCAGCCCCTTTATGCTGATATTGTTTTAAGCTCTGAATACTATCAAATTCTTGAACTATTTTTATATCTCTACTATTGATTCCAGAAAAATGAATTCGATTTTCAGCAGGTATGTTAATTAAATCAAGCCCTCGTTTCACCTTTGATTTGCATACGTTACAGATAGATTGACTATGGTCCGTATTCACAAAACAGGTAGCGAGTTGTGCATTGCAAATAAGAAAGTATACTTTCTCTCCTTTACTGATTAAATCAGAAGCGATTTCCAATTCAGTCTCCAAATGAGGAGACGGGTAACAGGTACTATAAAACAGGTGTATCATTCAGTTTGAATAGTAAAGACTTCTTACTATATAATAATCCAATTATACCTATAAAGATAACAGAAATAGATAATTTATACCCAATATAAAGATCTCTCAATGCGAATGAAGTATACGCTAAAGCAATATTTACAAAGAGTAATAAAAAGCATAGTGTTCTGAGGTTCAGGATACTACTTAAATAGATTCTATTATGCCTAATGAGTAAAGTAGAAAAACCAAAGAAAATATATGAAATATAAGTCATCGCGGTTGTAGCAATTATTCCATACTTAGGGATGAGTAATATATTACCCAAAATATTGATAGCTGCAGAAATAGCAGAAATCATTGAAATCAATTTCGTTTTACCACTTATCAGCAAGGGGTATGTAAAAAATGTGTACGTACTCCAATACATATATGAACACATAACAACAATAGCTACTGGATGTGCTTGTTGCAATTCTTTCGTTCTAAAGAAAAATAAAAAGAATTCTTTTGAAAAAAAAGAGGCAAAGAATAATAAAATAGAAAGAGAAAATGTAGAAACAAAAATCAATTTCCTTAGGAATACCTTACTCTCCGCTTTATCGCTATTTCGGAAATTCTCTTGTATCCTTCTAGCAAATGTTTGAAAATATCCATTAACACCAAACATACCATAAGACCCAATTGTATAACCCTGACTATATAACCCTATTTGCTTACTGGGCACATTAAAATACTGCAACAATATCCTATCTGAAGAATTTAATATTAACAGAGAAAGTTGGTGCGGCATAAGTGGCATACCTATCTTTAATGCCCACAACTTAAAACGTCTTTTGGAAATAAACTTTGGATAAATTTTCTGGCTAATGAAAATACGTTTAATATAGAAAAGATAACTTGTTAGGACTCCTATGGGCCACATGAGAATCCAGCCTAAATAACCTAATTTAAAAACCCCTACCGCAACAAAAAAAACAAGTGTTGACAAGATTCCTCCTATTAATGATGTTATGGTAAATGGCAGGGGCTTTTCGGTCAAAACAAAAAAACTAGCGGCAATAGTATCTATTGGAGAAAGCGTTAGGTAAATAGATAGACAAATGATTACTGTGAAAAAAAAACCATTGAATTTTTCATAAAGCGTGAAATACAAAACTAAAGAAAGTATAATTGAACTTAAAAATCCTGCTAATGTCATTAAACCAAATGACCTAGACCATATTAAGTGAAACTTCTGCTTAAACTCAAAAAAAGAATTTTGCAAAACCACATTCTGACCTAATATGGTGACAAATTGAAATATTAATAAATAAGCACTTACAAGTCCATAAATCGCATAATCATTCAAAGAGAGATTCTTTGAAACAAAAGGCAAAATGAACAAAAACGAAATAGTCGATATCTTAGGAAGTAAAGTATATACGAATAAATTGAAAAATATTTTTCTTCTAGTCGCCAATTTTATTTTTCAGTATTTACCAACTGCAAAATCTCACCGTAAGTATCACTATATTTTTTATAGATTTCCTGTTGCGCTTCACTATCGAGGTTTATATCAATAGGTGGATAACTCTGGCCAAACATGCTGTTAGCAAATTCAATCTGAAACAAAAGTCTTTTCCCTTGAATCAATTCCTTTCCTTTATGGAAACCTCTAGTATCAACGGCAATGATCGAACCTTTTCTACCACAAATCTCAACCATGTTGGATTTACCATAGGCTTTCTCTATTTCCTCATCACTAAATCGACCATCCCTTGCTAGTGACTTAGGCAATTCCTTATGAGATCCTCTAACATAACAATGAGGACCATTATTTGTATCAACATCAGTAATGTAAAAGAAAAATTTCATAAATTTTATTCGATCTAAATCAAAATGATATAATTGAGCAGCTTCAGACTTACCCTGTCCTTGAAATGGCAAGCTCCACCAGAATGCTACTAAATCCAATATCGGTTTACACCCTAAATATTCTTGAGCAAAAAACAAGAGACTCTGGTCAAAAAGTAAATTAACCAACTGAGGAGATGATACAATTTTATTATTTGTAAATTGATAACGTGGACTTATCGGTTTTGATTCATCAAACACTATTTCATTAGTGGAATATTTTTGCCCAGGCGATGATAAATCAAGATAACTCGTTGGTGTTGTTGATGCATACTTAAATATTTCGTCAACTAACTCTTCATTTAATACATTGTCGAATATATAATATCCATCTTTTTTCATTTTAGTAACCATAACTGCTGCTTTCCCAGCGCTAAGGTCACCCAACACCCCAATTGGCTTTATATCTAAATATTTAGGTCGCTGATTCATGATCTCAACACTTAACTTATCATTACTAGCGCCTCCAGTAATGATGAACATATTTCGCATAGCTATATAGGCCTCATGAGTACTGATTCCCGTTTTTTGAAAATGAGCAAACCCTTTTTTTAAGGCTCTGCCGTGAAGAATCTTTTTTACCTGATTAATCAAAATATTATTCATGACATTGTATTGAGCGTAAGGTTAGTGAATGCGTAGAGTCTGGGTAGCGTATAAAAAATTCGAGAATTGAAAATTCTTTTAAGTAACTAGGAAAGTCGACTAGTTTTGTACTATTATCAAGAGAAGCTATATTAACATCAATTGGTAATATAAAATCGAATTCTCCAGAAGGAAAGGAAGATGAAATTTGCAGGCGACCATTAAAAGAGAATTCGACTGCTATTATTTGACTTGAACTATTTTCCCCTTTAAATACGATTGATGTGATTTTTTTTGAGGCTAAAACGACAAGTGCATGTGGCTTAATGGCCAAGGCTCCATTTTTTTTACAATCAAGATATTCTCCAAAATGATGAAAGCCCTTATAGAAATAAGGTAAATCCATTTCCGTAGACACCTCTATAATATCCTTAGGCAAAAATGGTAATCGCGTCCCAATTTTCCTAGCAGGCGTCCCTGCCCAAATTTCATATGGCGGAATATGGTCCGAAACAATACTATTTGCACCTATAACTGCCCCGCGCCCTATTTTAACACCTGGTTTCAATAGTACATTTTTACCAAGCCAACAATCTTCGTCGACTACAATGCGCTTATCATAAGTTGATTTCACATTTTCTGAAGCATTCAGTTGATCCTGTTCACGAATGGTTCTTGCCGGAAAATTTCGAAAACTATGATTACCTGTGGAAATAAAAATATCAGGGGCTAGTATGCAATAGCTATTCACTATAACATCGCCTAATAACTTACACCGATCTTGGATTGAAACGTGACTTTCAATATTGATCTTCCCTGCAGCATAAGCCTTAATTTCAACATCGTGCCCAACCCAACAATGATCAGAAATCAAAATATTGGGTTCTGTTGTGAGTGTTGAACCAATCACAGCTATCCTTGTTCCTTGCTCTAGAAAGGATGTTTGATCTATCGATATGAACTTGCTATTACTAAAACTAACTCCATGAAAGTACCTGCCATGGAGGAATGAGCTTAGTATTGACTTCAATATCGATTTTAAAAACAAAATAGTAGTCTGAATAATTTTCATTGAGTGAGGCTAATCAGTTTTACCAATATTGTTGTAAAAAAAGGATTGATGGTTAATTACCGCTAAAGAATAATGTCATCAAGACTTAATCGTGTACCCTTTTCAAGATCTGCGTTAATTTGTTTGCCCAAGACTTGACTATAAAACTTGGGGTGTAATCCATATCCAGGTCGTATAGATTTGACGTTTTGCTCATTGATTATATCACCTTCCTTCATGTCTTCTACAACATATAGTGATCTTGAAAATTCTTTACCTTTTAGTTGTTTGTCTGTAAGTGCATAATCGACTACACCAATAGCCGACTCTGCTTCACGAATAGACTTGACCATCTCAGAAAATTCTACCTCATTCATAGAAAAAGATGCATCAGGCCCACCAACAGAACGATCTAGTATGAAATGTTTTTCGATGATTTTTGCTCCTAGTACAGTAGCCACTATTGGAACAGTAGCACCCATGGTATGATCAGATAATCCAGCAACCACTCCAAATCGATTGGCAAGATCTTTTATCATACTCATATTTGCTTCCTCAATGGGAGCCGGGTAACTAGACGTACACTTTAGTAATGCAATCTTAGTATTACCCATTCTTTTACATGCATCGACTGCCAATTCGATATCGGCAAGTTCTGCAATGCCTGTTGATATGATAACCGGCTTCCCTTTAGAAGCAACGTATTCAATCAAGGGGATGTCGGTTATTTCAAATGACGCAATTTTATAAGCAGGCGCGTCTAAGGTTTCTAAAAAATCAACCGCTGTTTTATCAAAGGGAGATGAAAAACAAACAAGCCCTTCTTGTTTTGCTACATCAAACAATTCTTTATGCCATTCCCATGGCGTGTAGGCTTGTTGGTAAAGATTATATAGATTCTGCCCATCCCATATAGTTCCTTTTATCAAGAAATCATCCTTGTTTGAATTGATGGTAATGGTGTCAGCTGTATAGGTTTGCAATTTAATGCAGTCTGCACCAGCCCGCTTTGCAGCACGAATAGTTTCCTTAGCTGTTTCCAAACTACCATTGTGGTTTGCGGATAATTCTGCTATGATAAATACTTTTGAAAAATCTAGTACACTTAATTCCTTCAACATACTCTTTAATCTATGTATTCTGAAAAACCTTTATAAAACTTTTTGCCTGCTACAACTATAGAATAGGATGAAATTTCCTCTTCCAACAAATCTTCAAGTGACCAAATTACATCATGAAATCCCATCAAATCCCTAAATCGAACTGTACTTGAAAACCTTGGGTTTACTTCAAATACACATGGACCCTTAGCATTAAACCTCAATTGTACATTGATGGAACCTATGAGACATAGATGATTGGCTATAGAAACAAGTAGCTTATCGATCTCGGCATGAATAACCACTTCACCATAACCAGAAAAACCTCCCATGAGTGTACGTCTAAACGTAATGTGCCTAACGTCCCCACTACTAGATCTGAATAATCCACAAGTATACTCTTCTGATTCATTTGGGAGATACTCCTGGATAATCAATCCCTGCTTCTTATCATTTAGATAGTTTAAATCTTTTTCATCCTCTACAAGAAATACATTTTTGCTTCCTGAGCCTGTCCTGCTTTTAGCTATAAATGGATATGCGAGATGTTGATTCCCCTCCAATAAATATGTAACAGGATAATTCAAATTATTTTTCTCCAAAAAAAATGCAGTTTCTAGTTTATCCAATCCAACACGAAGAGCTTCATCGTTAACTAACAGAACTTTAGCTGAAAATGAATTCCTACAGTTATTTTCAAAGAAGAAACGAATTTCAGATTCGGAAACCGGAATGATAACATCTATATTATTGGCTAACACTAAATCGTTTAGACGATCTAGATAATTCGAATCAGTGCATCGAGGAAGTGTAAAACATTCATCAAATAAAAAAACACCAGCATGATCCTTATTTAAATCAGTGCCAATTAATCTTGAAATATGGCTATTCGACTTAAGTACTTTAGCAATACTTTGTCCAATATCACCCCCACAACCTGCAATAAGAATATTAATCTTCCTCATTATCTACTTAAGATACTCAGATTATATGAATTTTCAGGATCGAATTTCTCAACATCCCTCATTAAGCATTCTGTAGAATAAGCTGTCTTCTTAAATTCAACTTGCTTAGTACTGGTTTCTATTATTACCCAATCAGCGATGCCCCCTCTAGACCTAGACTGTCCTACCGACCCAACATTAATCAAAATACTATTATTACACGTGTAGGTAAAAGCATAATGTGAGTGGCCAACTAAAACAAAATCATGATCAATTGAATTACACTTTTCTAAAATAGCTTTATCTGTATCTGGATATAAGTAAGTATTATAATCCCATGGACTTCCATGGTTTAGCTGAAATGAAATATTATCTATTTTTATAGAAGTAGAAAATGGCTTTGACAACAAATACTCCAATTGTTTTTCGGATAATTTTTCGAGGGACATAAAATGTCCAATTCCATATTTTGACTTCAATGCGTTCGAATCAATTTCTTTATTCCTCAACTGCGTGAGCAATTTCTCATGGTTACCTTGAATCATTTCCGGCTCCCAAGGGGACAACATCTCCAGCACTTCACCTGGATAATAATAATAACCAACACAATCTCCCAAAACAAATACCCTTTCTATTTGGTGAAGGGAGAATTCATCCAACACTTCTTTCAACGCATATTTATTGCCATGAATATCAGACAATACAGCTATTTTCAAACGGCAATCTTTAAAAGTTCTCTACACAAAGCATCTTTAAACTCAATCTCAATTGGGAATAAATTGCTGTATTTAGATGAATCAACTATGAAATTAAAATTTGTACTGAAAGGAGTTTTTGTTTCTTCCGCATCAGTATCTAGTAATGCATCTAAATCTTTTTGATAAAAATCACAATACAATCTCATAAAATTCCTCTCATTAATTTGCGAGAAGCTGACATTATAGGTTCCATAATATTCAGTAATGATAAAATTCAGTATCGCTTGTGCAGCTTCTTTCGCAATAATATAATTAACAGATGCATCAACTGATACTGGATTTATCCGAATGCCACCCTTCAACGTATCGATATAAAAATGTGTTCTACGCGTATAATCATTAGCCCCTAATATAATTGGAAACCTTAAAACCACTTGTTTGTCCAAATCATAATGTTGTGCGAAATAGGCTTCCATATTTCGCTTCCCTTCTCCATACGTAATTTCAGGACGATCAATCATTGATATTGGAAAAGTTGAGGCATTAAATGAGTCTTCATCAAAGATAGAATCCGATATCAATTCCAAAGGCAATCCATAGGTATAAATTGTGGACACCAAAATCAATTTGGGCTTTTTAGCTTGTACAGAAATTGCATTATGCAACACTGCAGCATCAACTGCAGAGTATCCTATAAAGTCAACTACAACATCAAATGAATGAGTTGAAAAAAACGCGTTCATTTCCGCTGAATTTTTCCGATCTAATTTTGTATAATGCACAACATCAATCTCTCTCCTAGAAGCAACATGAAAGGGTATTTTATGATCCCTCAACAGTTCAATCAACTCTAATCCAACATACTTTGTACCACCAAGCACTAAAACACTAAGCATTGTATTGTGACATTAGTTTTTCGTGTATGATAACTTTGGAATACTTGTCAGTAGGTTTGGACTCATGTGCTCCCTCTTCTCTTCTAGTATAGCCATTAGACTCCAGCACTTCATACAACTTCGGCCTCAAGTCAAATGCATAGGTGAATATTCTATGAAACTGTAAATCTGCAAATGCCGCATTCTCTAGCAGGCTCAGATATTTACTCCAATGAAAACTGAAATATTGTTCCTCTAGTGAAGTATCCATGATGAATGAAATCTCCGCTTCTTTTAAATTCCAATCTATATGTACCAATCCACCATACCCTATACATGAATCCTTTTCTAAGTAAGAGAATAATAGTTGTGGTGGGTTTTGTTCATCAAATTGCGGTAAAAGAACATGCATATAATAGTCATCTTGTTGGGCTGCAGTTAATGGACTCTTTTGCCTCAAATGATAAAGTTGCTCATTGCGCCATTTCATGATTTGCATCCTATCCATCATTCGAATAGGAACAATAGAATAATCTCCACTAGTAAAAACCTGTTTGCTTAATGCTTTATAATGCAAATTGGTGGGAAATGAAAAATCAGTCATTAGGCGTTACTCGATAATTTATACTTCATCTCTGCCAACTTCCAATCAGATAGGTTGTCGATATCTTGGCATTCCATTTCTGATAGTTTTACAACCCCTGCACCTTCCAATGATAATACACAACCTTCACTTACATTAATCCAGTACCACTGTCCTGCATCATGGTAAATCGGTTGAAGGTCTTGCGATCTAGCATTTTTATACTCCGGCCATGCAAAATCTGAGATCCCATTTTCATTCAACTTGATCCCCCGCCAAACTGGGTAACTAAATTCGACCGCTGGAAAAACAGTTGGATAAAGATTTTGAATGATTAAATCATAGCCTTCTTTAAGACGGTCTATACTAATTAATGGAGCCGTAGGATAAATACAACACACATAATCAAACTTCTTTTGTTGAAGTTGTTGGTATTGCGCTAATACTTCATCAATTACATCAGCTGTAGTAGCAAAATCATCCGAGTTTTTTGCACTTCGTAAAAAGGGAACTGATGCACCACATGAGATAGCCACTGAAGCAATTTCAGCATCATCAGTAGATACCATAACTTCATCAAACAAGCCGGATCGAATTGCTGCTGAAATTGAATAGCTAATGATGGGCTGCCCAAAAAACTCTTTTATATTTTTCCGTTCAATACGCTTGCTGCCTCCACGTGCTGGTATAATGCAAATATTAGGCACTGAAGAAATTATTTATCGTATCAATAACATACTGCTGCTCGGTATCTGTTAACGTTGGATACATTGGCAGACTTAAACAATGTTTGTAATAATTTTCTGCGATAGGTAACGCACCTTCCTTCCATCCCAATTCACGATAGTACGGCATCAAATGACACGGGATATAATGAACCTGTGTGAAAATTTGTTTAGTTTTTAAAAATTCATACAACTCCAAACGCTTATCGGTTTCGATTACATATAGATGATATGCATGGCCGTCAACAACACCTGACTGACCAATTATAAATGAAACATGCGCAAATGCCTCGGCATAGGTCTTAGCAATTTTCCTACGTTTCTCTAAACCATCATTTGCTCGTTTGAGCTGACTTATGCCAAGAGCAGATTGAAAATCTGTGAATCGATAATTGTAGCCGAGCGTTTGCATTTCCATGTACCAACCAGGATATGCATCAGAAGCTGAACCTGCAGCAAATGCTGAAGGATTGACAAATTGACTTGAATCACGGGTAATACCATGAGAGCGAAACAATAACAGTTTTTTGTATAAGTCAAGATTATTGGTAGTAATCATTCCACCTTCTCCAGTTGCAATATGCTTAACGGGATGAAATGAAAAAATAGCTAAGTCAGCATACGCTCCATTTCCACAATACTGATTATTATGTGTTGAGTCAGTGAAAAATCCACCAGGAGCATGGCAAGCATCCTCAATAAGCCATAGCCCATGTTTATCCGCTAATTTTCGAAATGCCTCCAAGTCAACAGGATGTCCTGCAAAATCAACGGGGATGATTCCTTTAAAAAAATGAGGAGGCTTTGATAAAATTAGCTCTTCCGTTTTTTTAAGATCAAGCGTGTAGTTAATGGGGTCGATGTCAGCAAACCAAACGTTTCCACCGCAGTATCGTATGCAATTTGCAGTGGCAGCAAATGTAATAGGTGTAGTAATAACATTTGATTCGTTATCTACACCCAAAGCCAAAGCGGATAGATGCAAGGCGGCAGTACCATTGGAAACGGCTACTGCATATTTTGCACCTACATACGAGGCGAAAGCATCTTCAAAAAGTTTGATTGTTGGACCTTGGGTTAAATAATCAGATTGCAATGCTTTTTCCACTGCAGCCAGATCATCTATCGTTATGTGTTGCTTACCGTAAGGAATTGAAGTCATACTTCAAATGTTGAATCAACGTGTTGTTGAATAAGCGATCGAATATCTGCAACAGATAACCACTCTTTATTTTCACCTGAATTATACGTGAAGCCAACCGGAACTTTTACCGCATTGAAACGAGTAATAAAATCGTTGAGTGACCACCTTGGCACTTGAGGAAGAATAGCGTAATATTTTCCTAAATCATAGGTTGAATAAGAATCTGATGACGTTATCATTTCTTCGTGTATTTTCTCGCCAGGCCTTATTCCTACAATCTTTTGCTCAACTCCAGGTGCGATAGCTTCAGCTACATCCGTAATTCGATATGAAGGAATTTTCGGAACAAACAATTCCCCACCCCAAGCAGAATGCAATGCACTCAACACCATTTCAACTCCTTCCGTCAATGAAATATTAAATCTTGTCATAGAAGCATCGGTAATAGGGATGAATGAATCTTTTCGCTTCTTTAAAAAGAATGGCATCACCGACCCGTTTGAACCCATTACATTTCCATAACGTACAACCGAAAAAATGATATCTTTTTTTCCACGTATGTTATTGGCCGCAATAAACAATTTATCTGAAGTGAGTTTTGTTGCGCCATATAGATTAATGGGCGCACATGCTTTATCAGTAGACAGTGCAACAACCTTACTAACTGAAGTTTCAAGGGCTGCACGAATAACATTCTCAGCCCCTCCAATATTTGTCTTTACACATTCATCAGGATTGTATTCTGCAATTGGCACATGCTTCATCGCAGCAGCATGAATCACATAATCAATTCCTTGAAAGGCTCTTTTTAATCTTTCATAATCTCTCACATCTCCAATAAAAAATCGAATTTGAGGAAATTGATAATCAGGAAAATCTTGCGCCATAGTAAACTGCTTCTGCTCATCTCTTGAGAAGATTACTAAGCGTTCAATCCTTGGAAACTTTTCCAGTATATACGAGGTAAAGGCTTTCCCAAATGAGCCTGTACCTCCAGTAATTAAAACCGACTTCCCATTTAAATCAAGCTGCTCTGACATTTGACTACGTTTTTATTTAGCATGTAAAAAATAGATTAACAATCGCATTAAATACAAAAAAAGAAAATTAACCTAAAGGCTTTTTTGATTCCAAATAACATTGATTGTAGCAATGGTTATTTTAGCATCCATTAAAATAGAAGCCTTTTTGATATAAAAAAGATCATACTCTAGCTTCTCATAATTTTGTTCAGGTGTCGCAGTAGGGTCATTTATTTGAGCCCAACCTGTAATGCCAGGTCTTATCAAATGGCGCAATTCGTAATAAGGATTTTCCTTAATCAGCTTATTCACTATTTCAGTACGTTCCGGTCTTGGGCCAATCAATGACATATGCCCTAAGAGAATATTATAGAATTGAGGCAATTCATCAATCTTAGACTTCCTCAAAAATAATCCTACAGGATAAATACGCTTATCGTTTTCGATGGTATGCTCAGTATAACCTTCTGGATTATGGATCATAGTCCTGAGTTTGACGATAGAGAATTTCTTTTGTCCCTTACCTACTCTTTCTTGATGAAAAAAAACAGGGCCTTTTGATGTCAATTTTATCAAACCCGACGCGAATGCTATCAGCATGATTGAAATTGGTGCAAAGAGAACAGTTACAAATAAATCTATACAACGTTTCAACACTTCAATATGATAACTCACTTTTAGATTTACAATGTCTTTCAATGCAATCCAATTGCCATTAACCTTCAAGACCGGAATCTTCAATTCATATTTCTCGTATAAGTCAGATAAGTTTCTAATATTGATGCGTTCTACTCGAATCTTATTCAAAGCACTTATCACATTGTCATCCACCATATTACCCTCAAACTCATCTAAAAAAACAGATGTATTATTAAGGTTCTGCTCTAACAAAAGGTCTAACTCCTGAATTGTTTGAAACCGAGAATTCCATGTACTAACATCATACAACGATAGAAATTTTTCATTCAATGAAAGACGTTGATGAATTATTCCAGGGTTTATGATGATTGCCTTGTATTTGGCCATCTATATGAAAATTTCCATTTGAAATAGAATACAGTTCTCCTGCCACCTTCCATTAACCACATAACTAGTTGTCAAGTAAATCAATTAATTGTCCTCCAGTTTGTAAATATAGAATGCAATGAGGCTAACAAAAAGCCAACCAATGTAGAAATTACCAATATTTTAAAATTGTCTTCTACATTCTTACGAAGAGGAAATCTGCTGCTTTCTACAATTTCAACAACTGGAGTTTGCTGAGATAGCATTGATTTTGAAACCTGAAGATTTTTGTACACCTCTGCAAAAATAGTAAAGGTCATACTCATATCACGATTCAATATCTCACTTGTTACAGGAACAGCTAGAACTGCGGGGTTAAGATCAACTAAAGATTGTTTTGACCTCGCACTTGAAACCGTTTTGTTTGTCATAATTGCAGATAAACTATCAACACGATATTGTAATTGCTGCACATTTATCAATCTATATTTATTTTTAGATTCCAAATACTGATCTATAGCTTTTTGAACAAGTACCTCACAAAATAATTTACTAAAATCTTCATCACGAGTTGACATCTCAACTTGAACGAAGGTTCCTTTTTTATCCGGCTTGGATACAGTCAAATCTTTTTCGAGTATGCGCTTTATTACAAGTTGCATTAAACTATCCTGAAATCGACTTAATTCCTGTCCATCTTTAGTCTGAAAAGGCAATGGGCCTACGCCATATTTTTTTGCCCATTTTTTTTGCAACCCATATACTTGTGTGTATCGATCCGCCAACGTTGTTTTTGGCACAACACCTTGCAAGGGAGTAAGTAGTACATCCCTACAAAGGCTTTCACTTTGAAGAAATAAAATAACATTACCACCAGAAAAAATTCCGCCGCCGCCTGCACCTCCGAGATCAACACCAAGTTGACCAGCAATAGAAGATAAACCACCTCCGCCAGAGCTTGATTCTTCCACAACGAAAGAAATACGCGAAATATATTCTACAGGCCTCAGTTTAATAAATGCAAACCCCAATAGAAATCCCAATATAGCAAAGCCGATTATTTGCTTGAATCTTTTCTTAAGAATAGAAAAAATTTTTCTAAAAAACCCAAGGAGATCATATATAGATATCTCGTCGTTGGAATTAACTTCTTGTATACTCATATGAATCTATTATAGTTTTTGTAACAATAACAAGACTGTAATCAAGCTAGCAAATGACGAAATTAAAACTCCCGCTTT
The DNA here is from genome assembly GCA_947481355.1 of Chitinophagaceae bacterium. Taxonomy (GTDB): domain Bacteria; phylum Bacteroidota; class Bacteroidia; order Chitinophagales; family Chitinophagaceae; genus Pollutibacter. The sequence continues at coordinate 4,802 of CANKGM010000015.1, read as the reverse complement.
TGAAGGATCGAATGGTTTAGCGTCAGGTTTAGTTGGTATAAAAATCGAACTCCCTGGAGTAACTTTGGGATAAAATCTCATACCGAAATATTGATGCGTTTTGGCAGATCGTCCATTTGGATAAACAACAAACGACCTTTTTCTATATGCATTTTTGGTAAACCCACCAGCTGCAGAAAGATAGCTTGGGAAACCTCTTCCACTTTGGAATTGTATTGTTACCGGCTTTAGCACCTCCCCTCCTACACTTACTGTGTTAGTAAAACGTGGAATAACTAGCTCATCCCCATCTTCCAAGGTAACATCATCTTCACTACCTGGATTGTCTAATATGCGTTTAAGATCTAATGCCACATCCGTAGTTTCACTTTTCAAAGCTTCATCTGCCACCAACGAACTGGTATCTTGCTTACCATTTTTTAGACTTGATAATTTTATATTAGACAAAGCCAGACGCTTGATTTCCGATACATCCAATTTGATTTTTTTCCGAATCAATTTAGCTCCTGCAATATTTGCATAAGGCAACAACCCACCAGTACGCTTCATGATTGAGCTCAACTTCTCTTCAGGACTTGTCAACGTGTAATTACCTGTGTAAAGAACTTCTCCAGTTACTTTGATTGAGATCTGTTTTACTTTCAGCGGGTCGGTTTTAATGCTGATGATATCAAATGGTTTTAGGTAAATATCTGCACCTAAGTTGCTCAAATCTTTTTTAATTTCTACTTGAATGATTTCAGAAGTTGACTCACCTTTCTTCCCTAAATTGATGTCATTACGGCGTCGACCAATTTCTATATTGGACGGTGTTGCACTTTCCATAAAACCTCCTGCCTGCAGAATCAATGCTTGCAAGGATAATGAATCTTCATATTTGTAATCGCCAGGCAATTTAACTGGACCCAATATTGTAATGGTTGTGCTATCACGAAGATCAAGTATAGAAACAACATGAATACTATCTTCCTTCTTTAGCGACAAACTGGTTTTACCTAGAATAATGTCTTTTATATCAATACTTTTATATTCTTTTGTTTTATCATCCCTCAACCTGACCATATTAGCTCTTCCAGTAAAGGCATCTTCCTTTAACCCTTGTGCTTTTTCAATAAGTTTAGCTAAATCCATGCCAGTCTCTAACGCATAAGCACCAGGCTTGAAGACGGCTCCTGATATAATCACCCTGTTTTGAAATCTATTCACAACAGAGTCAACATAAAGTGAATCGCCATTTTCAAAGTTGAATGTAGAAAAATCTGCACGGGCAACATCAATCACTTTTCGTTCAACATCGGTATAACGTGTTCCCGTAATTCTTCCCTTAAATGCACTTCCCTTAAAACCTCCTGCAAATGACAATGCAGTTGCTAATGTTTCTGATTTTTTAATTTCGAAAATGCCTGTTTTATTTAGTCCACCGTCCAACACAATTTGTGTTTGGGCATATGGAACCCGAATTACATCGTTATCACGCAAAGTGATGTTAGTGGCTTGATCTCCTTTTAAAATAAAATCATATAAGTCTGCAACCAAGATTGTTTTACCACTTCGAACCAATTCTATATTTCTGTATGAACCATTTTCAGTAGGACCTCCACAGGTATATAATGCATTGAAGAAGGTAGCTAATGATGGTAATGTCATCGTACCTGGCTTGCGTACTGCTCCTACAATAGTAACTTGAATACTTCGGATAGAACCAAGTGTTAACTGAAATTTTGTTTCACCCGAACTAAGTGTAGGATAATATTTTGTTAGCCTTGCCTTGAGCACTCCAGCTGCTTGTTCGATGGTCATACCACCCACATTAACAGGACCAGCATACTTAACATTGATGAATCCATCTGGCGAAACCGTTAATGTTTGATTGGAAATATTATTTCCATAAATGTCTAACTGTAATTCATCGTCTGGACCAATCATATAGCTTCGAGGTGTGGCAATTTTGAGGTTGGGAACAAAAAGTGGATCAGCACTAGTAAACAATTCTGCTCCAAAAACCCTAGAAGTTTCTACTGGTGGTGTAACATAAACTGGCGGATCTCCTTTAAATGTTCTCTTAACAGATTGTTCTGAGCTGTTGCCACTGGGTTGACTTGCTGAACTTACCGCAGCATCAGGCATCAATAGGCTAAGTCGCTCTGATAACATTTGCACTTCCGTATCAGGCATGCCCCTATCCTTGAACTGCTTGATCAAATCATCCTTAGTTAAATTAGACTCCTTTGCTTTTTGAGCCATCTGAGCCAACATGGCATCAGTTATTTGAGCAGACTTTGCTTTACTTAAATCAGTAGGCAATTGTTGTGCAAACGTTGTTGCTGTAAAAAAAACAAAAAAGGTTAGAAAAAAAGAAAGCTTAATGATATACCGCATGAGGATATTTTATTGTTAAGTGTTTTTTATGTCTAGAGGTAATGATCTTTGAACGGTGAAATTAAAGTTAAAATGGCATATTCCATAAGAAGTTACATTGAGAACCATCAGTTTACACACGGCTTCGCCACCTCAGTCACATCATGACCAAATTAGCTATTGGTAAAATACTGCATCTAGTTGATATTCTTCAACATAAATGAGCAGCTCAATTAGCAACAATATCAACCATTTTTTTAATAAAATCCAAGGTGCTTGATATTGACTTTCAATACTATAGACTCTATCAATCCCAAAAAATGTAAAATGTAGTGTTTGAAAGTGATCTTTCTCCAAAATCAGACTTTTCAATTGATTCAACCATGGCAGATGTGAGGTAAATCATTTAGCACACATACTTCAAAAAATAATGAATAACCACTAGTTATTTGTGAATGGAAAATCAAGTTTAATGACCAATTTAGAGCAGTTTTTTAACACTAAAAACACTGCTGCAAATCTACCCTAAAATAGGTTATGAAAAAACTCGATTTTAAAGGCTAAACGCTTTGCGGACAAGACTTTGTTACAAAAAAATTACTTACTCAAAAAACACCTTGATCGTTTGGTAGTATTGTCTCTTTTCGTGGTGAAGATTATCTGAACTACTAAACTCCCCTAAACCAAATAATGGGGCTGCATAGCCTTTGTTGACCGCTATTTCAAGGAATCCAGATTCATTAAAGAAGGCTAATTTTTCTCCCTCGGGAACTTCAGCATAATGGCTGCTTATCTTTTCGATGAAGGCGTCACGCAAGAGTACAATTTTGAATTTTCTACCTTTTCGTTGCACTTCAAAATCGTTTCTAGTGATATTGACAATCACATTTAAATATCGATCAATCATTAAGATCTGACCTTCAATATACTGTGAAGTAAAATACGGTTTTACCCTATTTTTTTCCTGAATGGCCACCTCCGTGTTGCCAACTTTTTCCCACTTAACACCGCTGAGTATTGCTGAGAAGGCCTCAATGAAAATAGTAGTAAAATTTCGTATATTCTTGGGGGTTGAAGCTGGGATGGGTAAGGAAATAACTTCATTCGGCTTTTTATCTAAAATCATGGTAATCAATCCATTATCAGGAATACCGATGTATTGATTATCCTGTTTAACCAACAACAGATGGTCTACATTATTATCGAATAAATTGATAAAAATCAGGTGAAAGGATTCAGGTGGAAAGCTTTCTAGAAACCCTTTACAGACATAAGCTGCCTGCATAAAATTGTATGGAATGATATCGTGTGTGATATCAATAACTGAAAACCCATCATTTAGCTTCAAAATCTCTCCTTTCACTACACCCACTAGGTGATCTGACGATCCGAAATCACTGGTAAAGGTTAGAATAGGCATAAGAGATTGAAAAATACGATTGAATAGCGAAAATACACCCTGTTAGTTGAATTTAACACTCTTCAAACAGGTCATTTTACTAGTTCGCCTCCTTTAAAGAAGAACCTACGGGTTAGTTTATCGGTAAGTCCTGGGAAAAATTTATTCATGAAAACAGTTTCCTTGCCCTGAAATGTCATAACCAATGTGCGCTTCCTTTTTTGGATGGAAACAATGATTCGACGAGCACATTCATCTGCGTTCATCAACTTATTTTCATCTAAAGGAGACTCTCCTTGAGATTCGCCCTTACTGTTCAGGGCTACATTTCGGATATTGGAAGCAGTAAAGCCTGGACAAACCCACATCACATGAACACCTTTTGAAGCCACTTCCGTTTTAATCGATTCGAGCCAACCTTGTAATGCAAACTTTGAAGCCGAATAACCACTTCTTCCTGGGAGTCCTCGATAGCCTGCTATAGATGAAACGCCAACAACAACTCCCTTGGATTTTATGAGATATGGCAATGCATACGTAGTGGTATAAAGGCTTCCATAGAAATTAACATCTATTACTTTCTTTATAACGGGGATGAGTCCGGGACCTGCATCTTCAAGCAATCCACGCATGGATATACCAGCATTGTTTATTAAAATATCAATTCCACCAAACATTTTCACTGCATGCAATACCATTTTCTCACATTCATTTTCATTGGTTACATCTACGGGTAGGACAGATAATTTACCCATTGGTGCTTCTGCTTCCAATGCTAAAATTTTTTGTTGAGACCTACCGCATGTTACTACATTAGCTCCAAACCCCAGAAATTGCAGTACTAATGACTTTCCGATACCATCAGTACCTCCGGTAATTAGTACAGTTTTATTAATAAAAGTATTCATGGTGTAAAATTAAATCACTTTTCTTTTTGCTTGAGTATCAAAAGACCTTATTTTTGCACTCCCGTCGAAAAACGGTGGATTGAACTCGTAGCTCAGTTGGTAGAGCAATACACTTTTAATGTATGGGCCCTGGGTTC
>CANKGM010000014.1 GCA_947481355.1 Chitinophagaceae bacterium | reverse complement strand
GCTGCTTTCAATTTGTCATGGATTACCTGAAAGCAAGAGGTGTAAATTGGATAAAAAAATAGCTAGCTAAAAGAAAGCGGATATTATTCAGCTTCAGCAACCACTTCTGTTACTTCAGGAATCATTCGCTTCATCATGCCTTCAATACCCGATTTGAGGGTGATCATAGAAGATGGACAACCGCTGCAACTGCCTTGAAGCATTAAGGTTACAATACCATCTTCAAATTTTTTGAATTGTATTGCACCACCATCCATCTCAACAGCAGGCTTAACATAATTCTCAAGCAATTCTTTAATGCGTTTAACAACATCACCGTCTTCAGACAGAACGATGTTACCATCAGTAGATTGAGAAACAGGTACTTCATCTTCATTTACAACCTGCTTTCCTTCTTCGAGGTAGTCTTTTAGAAACTGACGAATGGAAGGTTTTATATCTTCCCAATCTGCATCGCCATTTTTAGTCAAGGTCACAAAATTACTGGCAATGAACACGCTTTTTACGAAAGGAAAACTGAATAATTCCAAGGCCAATGGAGAGGGCTTTGCAGAATCTAGGTCTTGAAAATCAATACTCTTACCAGGATACAGCAATTTATTAGCCACAAATTTCATGGTCTCTGGATTCGGCGTCATTTCTGTATAAATGCTAACGGTTATATTTCCTGTCTTAATCATAGATAATATTGATCTTCAAAATTAGTAAGAAGTTCGGGTTTTGAACAGTTAATAAGCTCTTTTGAACTCATTTAATGGTTCTTTATGCTTAAAATTTCCAAATTCGAAACTGAACGGACTGTTTCTCCTCAAAAAGCTGATAATTAATTGCCTGGATATTTTATGAGCAAATAAGAAAAATTGCAAAAGTTTTAAGAGGATTGATTGTATAAAAGATGTTCAAATCGCTAAAATCAATATGAGCTAGCAGAAGTTCTTAAAATAGAGACCCCTAATTAGGGGTCTCTGTCAATTGTTACTGGCACGAGTTGGTGTTTTTGATCTAAATGTATTTGTTAGCAACGGCGCTGGTAAGATGAATTATAATTACGTGACTGATTCGCCATAAAGATTGGTAAAGATAGATTCTGTAAAATTGGTTGTATAAGTACTATGGTATGAAATAGGTAAAAAAGTATGTGATGAATTTTATAAATTTTAATTGATTTTAAAAATTGATAATCAAAGTATTTCATATTAGTGAAAAACCTTATGCGTATATATACGCCTGATTAAGGGGTTGACACATGAACTAAACCTAGTCATTAATGCATATTGCATATCATTATGAAATTGCACCTGATTATTGCATTACTTCTAATTGGTTACGGACCAATTGCACAAGAGAAATCATTACCCCCTATTATTAGAAAATTATTATCATTTCATGGTAATATTCAGACTTATCCCCTAAACAATGCCAAGCTCATCCCAAACCTAGACCTTCCAAAAAATTATAATAATACCAATCAAGTTGTAATCAAAACAAAGGATCAATTATTAGTAGGAATAGTAGGAACAGGGAGGATATACAGATTGGATACATTAAGGAACGACTTTCGCTGGACTCGAATTGATTCCACTTACTTTACTGGCTATAATTTTGGCTGTATCTATTTTACCCTTGATAGTACTATATATTCTTTTGGAGGCAACGGCTTTTGGCATATAAATGGCTCTCTACGGTATTTAAATCCAATTAGCAAAGAATGGAATGCCCGACCTCTATCGGAAGAAGTTCATTTTTCGATTGGGAATTTTGGGAATACACGATATTACTACGTAGACACTATAACACAAACACTTTTCATTAATGGAATGAGCAGTTCAGCTGAATACCTTAAAGATCAAAGCAAAGATAATTTATATGGTAATAAATTAATGGCGCTAAACATCAAGACAGGTGATTGGAAAACCATAGGCTTATACAAAGACTCCTCTTACTCCATTCTTGGGTCAAGTCCCTGGGGTTTATTCGTCAATAATAACATCTTTATAGACGTAAGAAATAACAGAATCAATAAGTTAAGCGAAAGGAAGAAGGATAATATGCTTGCCATATTGGAAAACTCAACAATGCCTAATGATTATTCTTTAAGCTTCATTGCTGACTCAACACTATATATTGGAGATTATAATAATCACATTGATTCTATGAAAATCACGAGTGCTGATATTATTCATACGGATATTCCATTTTTTACTCCTATTGAAATAGAGAAAGAACTTTCGATAGAAAAAATACTGAAGATCATCATTGGCGTTTTAATAACAGTCGTTGTTTTTTTAATATTCCAGCTCACCCGAAAACGGAATCAGTCTATGCCCATTGCCATTGTTGGATCTGGACAACTTCCAAAGGATTCATCTGAAAAAACAACTCTAATACCAAAAACAGGGAACCCTCTTGAATTTAGGTCATCGAAAATCATCGAACTGCTCGATGAACGCGAGAAAACCTTACTGGCATTCATTTATTCACATTCATCAGAAGAACGATTAACAAGCATTGAAGAAATCAATAGGATTATAGGAGCAGCTCAACGATCCAGTGAAATACAAAAAAGATTGAGAAGCGATATTATCACTTCAATCAATGATAAACTCTCATTGATATCAGATGCCAAGAAACCAGTCATAAGTAAGCAACGCTCAGAATTTGATAAACGTAGTTTTGAATACTTTATACACCCTGACTATATGGAGCTTGTTAAAAAGGTAGTTGACATTAACTAAGTGATAGGAGTACCGAATAATCTATAGTTGTGTGACTTCGTTTCGCAATAGAATAGATTCAATTTTATCTATAATCATTTGTGGAGCGATCTGATTCATACAGGCATAATCGTCACGCCAGCATGATTTATTTCCAAACACAGAACACGGCCTGCAAGGAAGATTAACTTGAACTGCGTTGGATATATCTTGATTATACCCATAAAATCCGGCAAAGGGATGGGTTGCACCCCACACTGAAACAACTGGGATATTGCATAATGAAGCCAAGTGCATATTTGCGGAATCCATACTAACCATGACATCTAATGTAGTCATGATCGCAAGTTCCTGACCTATAGAAAGTCCATTCTCAATAGGTACTACATGCTTAAAATAATTCACCCAGTCTGATACAATTCTTTTCTCTGCGCCACCACCACAAAAAAAATAAAGTTGATAACCCTCTTTATCAAAATGACTAACAACGGTTTTAAACATATCTAAAGGATACATTTTAGCAACGTGCTTTGCAAATGGAGCAAAGCCAATTTTGATATGCCTTACACTAGTTTTTTTTGAGGAGCTTACCAGTGTTGCTCCAGTATGATTCATTATTGCACGATTAAATCCTAATTCAGCAAAAACCTGTCGGTATCTTTCAGTAGTATGCGGTAGCGGTCTAAATATTTTCGAGCCTTTACGCGTAAGTGCGAATTTTTCAAAACGACCTTTATCAATAAGAGCTGTTTTTTTTCGCGCAACTTTAAAAAGAAATCTAAGAAGATGCGTTCTCAATACGCCATGCATATCAGCTACTGAAATAATATTAAACTGTTTACGAAGCGCCTTAAAAAGCTTTACTATTCCAATAATTCCTTTGTGTTTACCCCCTAAATCAGCCCCTATAAATTCAAGTCGATTTATATCGGCAAAGAGATCAGCATATTGCTTATTGCTCAATAAAACCAACTCTTCATCAGGATATTGATTGAGGAATTCTTTTACAACAGGAACCAATAGGGCTACATCACCAAGGGCGGAAAACCTAATTACCAAGGTTTTTGTACCAGTAGGAGATGATTTCATTTCTTTGAATTATTATACAATATTGGATTCAGTGAAGGGTCATTATACATCTTCATTTGCCTATATACTTTCATCTTCTTGATTCCAGCTTCAATATCCTTTAACAATTGATCAATTGAACTAGATAAATCATCGCATTGCTCTAACAAAATGGACAATTTAGCCTTACACTTATTTTTATGTTCCTCTGATGCATTTTCTCTATCTGCCTCCTCTTTCATATGATAAATCTTCAACATCAGGATCGAAAGCCTATCGATAGCCCATGCTGGACTTTCTGTGTTCAACACTGCATCGGGCTTTGAAATAACTGAGGTATACAGCTGAAGAAAATAATCGTCAATATACTCTACCACATCTGTGCGGTCTTGATTTGATTTATCAATTCGACGTTTCAAAACAATACCCTCGACAGGGTCAATAGATGGATTGCGTATAATATCCTCAAGATGCCACTGAACAGTGTCAATATAGCTTTTCCAATAAAACAGATGAGCTAATGACCCTTTTTCAAAAGGATTAACAAGTTCATGATCAACATTATTATGTTCGTGATAATCTTGGATACTACGATTGAATGTTTCGATACAAAGTCTACTAATCATAATGGTGTAAAAATAATGAAACTAATCAGACCTCAAGCATTTGATCAATGCATTACACACAATAAACGACTATTGCATTAATAATCAACTATGCCCTAGCGCGTCTAGTTTTAATCAAAATGGTAATATTCAATGCCAAAAGAATACATACAGACAGTGCTGCTGCAGTGCTTACCTCTTTTGAATCTGTAATCTGCTTTGCGTAAATTCCAAAAAATGCCCAACTAAGGACAAAACCATAAGCAGGTTCTTTTCGCTTACCAACAAAGAGGATACCTAATAATAATGCTATAGCAATCATTATGATACTCCAAATTTCTTCACGCAAGGGACTACCTTGCCATCCTATTCCAATAAATAATGCTGTAAAATTTGCAATGGTGGCAACACAAATCCAAGCAAGATAAACGACAAAAGTATGGTAAACCCAAAAACGATAAAATGGAGTGAGGGTATTTTTAAACTTGCGAATTTTGGTATACAATATTATTAATGTGATCAGAAAAGCAATCATAATCAATAGAGAAGAAGCTAAATAGAGGTACTGCCAAGTTAATATCCATCCTACATTTAACAAGCAGGTTATCTGAAAATATGGACTTACTTTTTTGATGACCTCTTTTACAGATTCAGCCATTTTTTTACCTGTTGCAGCTATACTGCAAATCACAAATCCAATAATCAGAATATAAATAACACTCCAGATACTAAAGGTGAAACCTGCTGGAACAAAATAGTTAGGGTAGAAATCAGAAATTTCGCCCGTATTATATCCATTAATCTTCGAGACACTAGCAATGGTATTGATGAACAGCACAACAGCAAAGCCTAGGGTGTTCAAAAAGGCATTTAGTTTTGATGACATGAGTAGAAATTTAGATTAAAAGTAATGCTTATAGTATTTTAATATACCAATAAAATTACACATCACCAATGTGTTTTGCTCCTATCTATCCAATATGATAACTTGACATTTGATTATAGCCGTTGCAAACAAACAAAACACCAACATAATGTGCGGTCAAAAAAACACACCTAATTTGGCATGATCTAAATTATCTAAATTCACTACCTTAATTGCATAATTCAATGTATGCAAAGAGCTATTCCCTTTCTATTTTTGTTAGTAACCATATCAGGGTATACCCAAAAAAAATACCCTCTATTTTCAGTTTCAATCAATAAAATAGAACTAAATGCTGATTATAAATATGGTACACTCAACAATCAACTAGCATATAGTATTTCATCTAATGACAAAAATATTGATCAGGTAAATATTCAGTTCGAAAACATATCGCCCGATACCATTGAAATTTCAAATGTACTTCCTTTTGGCACTACCAGAGACCATCAATACATCACTGGCCTAGGAGATCATCCACTTTCTAGGACACATCTTTTTCTACCAGGAAGAATTCCAATTAATGTAGTTTGTCCAGATAACGCTTGGGAACTTGGTTTTGCCTGCATCGATGAAGAAGGCAAGAAGATAGCATCGATTACCAGAAGAGATAGATCCAGCATTGAGAAAGGAGAGCGGCGACGATTTGAAACTATTCTCTACCCTGGTGGAAAAGTAACTTATAAACAATGGACACTGCCATTTGAAGGAGATTGGCAAGAGGGGCTTCGATTAATCTTTCAAGAAAAAATATTATTTGACATAGATAAATTCGATAATACTTTATTCGAGAGAACAGACTTAAAGTGGATAAGGCATAGCTATGTCATGCACCTCATTCAGGCTTGGGATACTAAATTGTATGACCCTTCTTCCAAATCTTACCAATTGGACAAATTCATCAACAAAAACAAGGAACTCTATGGTGGTGATGATGTGATTGGCATTTGGCCCACTTGGCCATCACTTGGATTAGATCAGCGAAATCAATTTGATTTATTTCGTGACTTACCTGGAGGGCTTAGCGCTATTAAAAAACTAGCAGAAGAATCAAGAAAAAGCGCGACTAAATTTTTTGTATGCTACAATCCGTGGGATGAAAGTACACGAAGCGAAGGCCATCTTGCAGGTATTAGTCAACTCATAAAAGAAACTTCAGCAGATGGAGTCGTTTTAGATACTAGAGGAGCATCGAGCAAAGAACTTCAAGATGCTGCCGATCAAGTCAGAAAAGGTGTCATTATGTATAGCGAAGGGATGGCTATCCCGAAAGACATGCCTATGATTGTTAGCGGAAGAGTTCATAATGCTTTGTACTATGTGCCCATGCTAAATTTGAATAAATTCATTAAACCTTCCTTTGCTATTTTTCGCGTGGCAGAAATATACAAAGAGAGAATTCAGCGCGAATTTGCCACATCATTTTTCAATGGTTATGGAACTGAGCTGAACATTTTTGCTCCAGGATGGCCATCGTGGGCTGATGAACAATATGCATACCTTGGTAAGACCACCCGTATTCTCAGAGAAAACACAGAGAACTTTACTTCTGGAAAAATAACGCCTGTTATTGAAACAAGTAGAGATAGTATTTGGGTGAATGAATGGAAAGGCGATGAAAAAAACATCTACACCATTTATAGTATCATCCCAGAAGGATATAAGGGAAATCTATTTAAGGTGATTCCAAAAAAAGGATTCCACTTCGTAGACATTTGGCATCACACATTGCTTGAGCCAATAAAGATCCAAGATAATTTTTTAATTGAAGCTGAAACCAATGCCTTTCATAAAAAATACCTTGGCACAAATAATGAAGGTGAAGTTGACTGTATTGCACAATTACCAAATATTATTCAAGCGGAAATAAAAGGTGATCAGTTACATATCTCTGCAGAAAAGTGCAAGTCTATTTTGTTGTGGAAAGGAGAGCCTGGATACCATAACAAACCCATTACCTATACTCCAGGAAGCCATACCATCAGCTTATACAAGCAGTTTGGCATGTGGGAAGGAAAATTTGTGGTGCAAGCGTTTGATCAAGGGGATTTAGTGGATGAACAAGTTCTTTACCTTAAACCGGGAACAGCAAGAAAAATTAGTACAACGCAACAAAAAGTTATTTCAAAAACATCTTCTATTCCATCTGGGATGAAGAAAATTCCTGCTGGTACTTTTTTATTTAAAGAAAGTCATGGTGACGAATTTATTCCTTACCCAAATGAAGGTATAGGCATGCAATTCAACATGCCTTCATTTTATATGGATGAATTCTGTGTTACCAATGAAAAATTTTACAATTTCCTACAATCAAGCAAGTATAAACCATCAGATACATCAAACTTTTTAAAACACTGGAGAAAAGGTAAGCCTTCAAAAGATATATTAAATAAGCCTGTCGTATATATCTCATACGAAGATGCACTTGCTTATGCTAAATGGGCTGGGAAGAGACTTCCTACCGAAATCGAATGGCAATATGCAGCGCAAACGAGTACTTTGAATGAATGGCCATGGGAACAAAAAAATCCAGTCATTCGAAAAGAAGAAGCAGTAACTGAATCACTGACAGTAGTCAATATCGAGGGGATAGATTCTAGCTATTGTAATCTGGGAAATGGGAAAATGGATGATGTGGGCAGTTATCCTAAAGGAAAGAATCCAAATGGCCTCCAAGACTTAGTTGGATCTGTTTGGCAACTCACCCAAGATCAATATGTCGATGGCAGCTATACCTACATCATGCTAAAGGGAGGATCCTACTTCAAGCCTTCTGGAAGTTGGTGGTATGTGCAAAGCGGTCCAAGAGAATTGCATTATAGGCAATATCTGCTCAGGGTTTCACAAGGATTTGAGCGAAATGGCACCATTGGATTTCGGTGTGTAAAGTAATTTCAACTTGTTTGAGGCTTCATAACAAAGAATTCAGTTAACCACTACGCAATTAACTTACGTATTAATACGTAATAATATTTTTGTTGCGCTAAAAACACCCCTATCCAGCAGTAAACATACTACATTCAGTACCTTATCGTTCTAGTAGTATGTTTAGCTCTGAAGACGTCAACCTATCCCTTCTGCGTAGTCGTGCGTTTAATCAACGATGGGCATCAGTTCCAGAAGGGGTCATTCCACTTACTGCTGCTGATCCAGATTTTCCGTGTGCTGAGCCAATCCGTGAAGCAATTTCACGTTATGCCTCGGATGGATACTTTTCATATGGTGCACCTAAAGGCCTGCTTGAATTCAGACAAGCTCTATCAATTGACTATATAGAAAACAAAAAAGTACAATATAGCCCTGAAAAAATATTACCTGTTGACAGTGCTGCATTCGGAATATACTTAACCTGCAAATCGTTATTAAACCCAGGAGACGAGGCTATTGTATTTGATCCGGTTGATTTTTTATTCAGGCATTCTGTTGAATCTGTTGGTGGGAAAGCAATTCCTTTTGCTATTCCTCCTGGAACAGATTATGTGGACTTTTCAACGCTTGAGCAATACATTACTCCAAAAACGAAAATGATTTGCCTTTGCAATCCCCTAAATCCTACTGGAAAAGTATTTACACGGGTTGAGTTAATTCATCTTGCTGAAATAGCAGAGAGGCACGACTTGGCTATTCTCTCTGATGAAATTTGGAGTGATATTGTATTTAAGCCCTTTCAATTTACCAGTTTAGCCTCTATTGATCAAAGTATACAAAATAGAACAGTAACCATTACTGGTTTCAGTAAATCGTATGGTCTTGCTGGACTAAGAATAGGTGCTATACTGACTTCAAATGAAACATACTTTAAAAAAATTTACTCAACCTCTAGACATGAATCAACTGTTCATGGGAGTAATGTAATTGGGCAAATTGCAGCAAAAACAGCACTTAACGAATGCAGATGGTGGTTGATCAATTTTATTATACATCTTCAAAAGATGCGTGATCTGTGTGTGTCTGAACTAAATAGCATAAATGGATTTAATTGTATTGCACCACAAGGTTGCTATGTAGCATTTGCAAATATTACCAAAACAGGTATGTCTAGTGAGGCTATGCATAACTATTTACTCGAAGAAGCTAAAGTGGCCGTTGTGCCAGGAGTAAAAAAATGGTTTGGTGAAGGCGCAAATGGATACATCAGATTAAGTTTTGCTACAAGTGAACAGATCCTAACTGAAGCTCTTTCACGTATAAAAAACTCCATTAAATAACGTGAAGGCAGTTATCATTGGCGGAGGCATTGCAGGAATCACTATGGGCATTTTGCTTCATAGAAAAGGCCTTGAAGTTATCATAAACGAACGCTCATGCAGCATTCCATTAACTGGGAATGCATTCCTAATGCATTCTGAAGGCGTTTCAATCTTGAAAGAACTTGGAAATGGATATTCTCATAAAAAAATTCCAGGAAAATTAGTTGATACCTATAGCTTGAGAAGGCCCACAGATGAAGAGATAAAATTTCAAAAACTTGATCCCTGGCAATGCATACAAAGAAAAGATGTCATAAAATTTTTATATGAACTTATACCAAATGAATATATAGTACATGGGCGTGAATTTTCCCATTTTTTATATGATGAAAAGAAAGCTTATGCTGCTGTATTTAAAAATGGAGATATAGAGTATGGAGATATATTTATTGGAGCAGATGGAGGGAATTCTGCAGTAAGACAAGAAATTTTTGGAAACACCCAATACACCCCTGTTGAAGTCAAAGAGGTATTAGGAATTTTTGAAAACAAAGAAATAAGTCAACAATTTGAACATCGATTTACTAAGTTCCAGCACAAATCAAAAGGCCTCTCTTTTGGAATGATACCAACCTCTGATACAGAATTAATTTGGTACATACAATATGATACGCGTATCAATGATATCGATGACAGCCCAAGCCCCAAAGATCTTAAAGGATTCTGCAAAAATTTACTTTTTGAGTTTCCTCCTATAGTTCAAGAGGTTATGGATACAGACGATTTTCACTCAACCTATATTTGGCATACAAAAGATTTTGACATCCTCCCATCATTCCATCGAAATAATATTGTTTTAATTGGAGATGCAGCACACCTGGCACTCCCTTTTACAAGTGCTGGTACAACAAATGCGCTAGTGGACGCACATACGCTCTGCAATTGCATTGTTGATGAAGAAGATTATACAAGTGCATTTAAAAAATTCTATGGACTTCGAGCAGAACATATTGCCAATCAAATTGAATTAGGGAGAAATCTCAAAAAAGATTTTTTATATCCAACATATAAAGAAGATGATGACCTCATTGTGCCACTTATTATAAAACAATCAAGGCCTCAAGATAAAAAAACACAGGACAAGAGTATACGCATTATGTACTTTACCGATCCCATTTGTTCAACATGCTGGATTATCCAACCACAACTTAGAAAACTGCAATTGGAATACAATGAGCATGTAAACATTGAATATAAAATGGGAGGATTACTTCCTTCATGGGATAATTATAATCGCTTTGGCATCAAAACTCCAAGTGATGTAGCAGCGCATTGGGAAGAAGTCTGCTCTTATTATGAAATGCCAATTAATAAACATATTTGGCTTGAAGACCCATTACCCTCTTCCTATCCACCATCTATAGCATTCAAGGCAGCACAATTACAAGATACAGGCAAGGCAGTTTTATTCCTTCGAAGAATAAGAGAAATGGTGTTCCTAGAGAAAAAGAATATCATAAAAAAAGAATTCCTTCATAGAGCTGCATTTGATGTTGGATTGGATGCTGCGAGATTAGTACGAGATCTCGAAGGCAGGGCACAAGAAAAATTCAAAGAAGATCTTATGCTATCAGATAAGTTAAATATACAGGTGCTCCCAACTTTAATATTTTCAAACAGCGATGGGATTGAATTAGCATTAAATGGATTTCAACCGTACGAAAGTTTTGTAGACATTATACATCAGTTAAATCCAGATGCAGCAAAATCTGAATACGAAAAAAGTCCAAAATATTTATTCGAAGAATTTCAAACCATGACCTCAAAAGAATTTTCATTTTTAATAGACAAAAATGAAAATGAGTCAAGAGAAATATTACAAGACCTTTTTGATAAAAATCTCATCACAAAATTTGAGAGCACATCTGGTAACATGTGGATTAACAATTTTAATCAAATTGAATCATAAAGAAAATAGTCAGTCTATTAACATTAAAAAGGCAAGCAGAATATTAACTGCTTGCCTTTTTAATGAGTTTGTTTATTCAATAATCGACTACTCTTTTACTGTAGTATTTTTTACGGGAGCAGTTTGCTCCCATTCAGCTCTGTTGAGCTTCTTTTTCTCAGGTACAACTTGATCACCATTATTACCATCATACAATCTTCCATTTTTCATTACATACTTTATAGTATTGGTGTTGCGGATATTTTCTAATGGATTTTTATCTAAGATAATAAGATCAGCCAATTTACCTACTTCAATACTACCTAGATCTTTATCTAATCCAAGTCCCTCAGCACCAAGTATAGTCGCTACTTTCAATGCATCAATAGTTCTCATGCCTCCACTCTGCATTGCCCATACTTCCCAATGATAACCCAATCCTTGAAGCTGACCATGACTTCCAATACCTACCATACCACCAGCTTCAACAATAGACTTCATACTTTGTGCGTGTTTTTGGAATACATGCTCTTCCGGAAGAAACCATGTTTCACGTCTTCTAGATTTTTGAGCTAGTTCCTCATACGGAGTAAAGAACTGAAGTTTTTTATTGCTGTAAGGATTATCATTTTCATAATAATAATTCTCTGCCCATGGCCCACCATAAGAAACCAATAAAGTAGGTGTAACAATCATTTTAGCATCGGCAGTAATTTTAGTTACATCTTTATACAGTGGGAAAATTGGAATGGAATGCTCATGACCAGGATATCCATCTAATAAATTGGTCATGTTCAATTTAAAATCCAACCCGCCTTCTGTTGTCGGCATCAATTTTTGATTCTTTGCAGCATTAATAATCCATTGCCTAGTCTGACGATTTCCTGTCAAATACATTTTGATGTATTGCGTATTATAATACTTACTATACTGTTTTAGAATACTTTCAGCTTGACTTGAATCTTTTACATTGTATGCCCAATAGCCTACACCTGGACCAGTTGAATATATGCGCGGGCCTACCATTTGTCCAGCTTCAACCATATCAGCATAGGTAAGCACATCGGTGGTCGCTGTTTGAGGATCTCTTGTGGTAGTTACTCCATACGCTAAATTTGCCGCATAGATCCAAACTTGATTTTTATGTATCCCCCAACTTGGCCACATGTGTGCATGCACATCGACAAAACCAGGAATGATCGTCTTTCCTTGCACGTCAACTACTTTAGTTCCAACCGGCATCTTTATATTTTTACCAATCGACTTAATGCGGTTATTTACAATCAACACATCTCCTTTAGCTATCACTTCATCCCCATTCATTGTAATAATGCGTGCGCCTTTAAGTAAAATGGAAGAAGCAGGAATATCTTTCTTATAATACACTTTCACCCATTGTTCATCTGGATGATACTCGGCATTTTCTTTATTAGGCTCCGTTTTTTCTGCAGCTTTGCTTGCGGTATCTGTTGCAGATTTTTGTTCTGCTAATTTCTTGGCTGCTTTTAGACTGTCCTCAAAGGCTTCTGCTTTAGCAACATTATAAACAATATGTGCAGCGCCTAAACTCCAATGAATTGTTTCTCCATCTGCAGACCAAGAAGGGAATTCACCACCTAGTTCTGTTAGTTTTTTACTGGGAAATTCTGCACTGCTCGCATCGGCTACGGATATACTTATAGGTTTACCTGTTGAAGGAATGGTGACAGCATATATATTGTTATTTACTTTTGCAATTGCCTTCTCACCTTTAGGGGAAAGCCAAATTTCACTTGCAGGTGATGGCGGATTATTTTCTTTTGCCTCATCAGCACCAAGTGTTTCAGGAACAATACATGCATCTGAAGGAACTGGCTTTCCTTTATACATAGCAATTGATCCGAATGTCGTAATACCGCTGATTTTTGCATGCGTCTTCTGATCAGTACCATCCCACTTAATAGAAATAAGGCTACCATCTGTATTCAGGTAAATGCGATCATCATTTTTAGAAAAATGTGGATTATACCTTCCTCCTGTTTTGTCAATTACATGAATATCACCTCCAGCTGCACTAACCCAACAGAGATTATCTTCTCCATCATCATATATAGGATCAAATGAAGTTTTGAACTTCTGTGTAGGTGACTGAATGAATATAATCCTTGATCCGTCTAAGCTATAACGCATCGATTGATATAGACCAGAAGTATTGGTGATTGCACGCAATCCAGTACCATCAGATGAAACAACATGAATAAATCCACCATGATCATTCCATGAACTAAATACAATTGTTTTACCATCAGGACTCCATGAAGGCTGTGCCTCTGTAAAGTCACTCCCTGTTAGTCTTTTAGGAGTTCCATTTGGATAATCCATAACATAGAGTCGGTTCAACACGGTGAATGCTAATCTTTTCCCATCAGGAGAAGGCACTGCATCTCGAATTTGAGTTGCCATAGCAGCGCTAGTATCTTTAATAGGATACTTGAATAGCACTTCCGGTCCGAGTTCTAATTTGCCATCTACTTCATATGGGATTATTACCGAAGTTCCATTTTCAATATTTATCTTATTGATTTTACCGCCAAATGAAGCTATGAGTGATTTGCTGTCGGGTGTAAATGCCATGGCAGGAAGTACGCCTGAAACGGCAATAGATTCCTGATCATCACGTTGAACAGGATAGGCTAACCATTTTTCATCACCAGTTTGTAAATCACGTAATATAAGTCCTGTTTTATCTTCATATCGTGTGCCATATACTAACCATTTGCCATCCTTTGAAAGCACTGGCGTAAAAGCAGATCCATAGCGGGTGGTAAGTTTTGTCCTTTTGGCATTATCGCGATCATATACACCAATTTCATACTGAGGAAGTTGAGCATTATAATTCCAAGACCCTGTACGGAAGGAGTAATATATTTTTTTCCCATCTGCACTCAAGGCAGGGTCAATCACTTTTAATGATGCCGGCTCATCAATCAATTGAGTGCCACTTCCTCCATTCTTGTGGACCATGTATAGCTTATTGACCCTTCTTCCCTTGGAGTATACAATATAATTTCCATCGGGTGTCCAAGCTGCTGAAGTGAAATTTTGATTGGTTTCAGAGGTAAGCTGAACGGTATCTTTCTTTTCGGTATCGATATACCATAAATTCTCGGCTCCGCTTTTATCTGAAACGAATAAGATCTTTTTCCCATCTGGACTGAACCTTGGGTGTTGATCAAACGCCAAACCGCGTGTTATTTGAGTAGCCTTACCACCCTCTGATGGAATGGTATAAAGATCCCCCATCATATCAAATAAAATTGTCTTTCCATCTGGACTCATATCCACAGATGTCCATGTGCCCTCGTTAGTTTTAAGTTCAACCATTCGATCTGCCTTAAGCGGAAGGTTTTTGTAGCGCGTAAACGAAGTATCTTTTTGTGCAAAAGCATGAATGGTCATTGCAGCCAAGAGTAATAAAGATAAAAAGGGCCTTATTGCTTTCATATCGTCAATTTAGTTTAGGCCAAGATATTGCATTGATATGATTTGGCATAAATTTTAAAATGAGAATTTCGCCGTTTATAAACATTTTTAAAAGCGAACAAAATCGAATTTCAGTTGTATAATGAAGTAGAACCATTCTTATGTTAAGAATGAAATTACAGGACAAGTTTTAATTGAAATAAATACAGCTTTAATTTCACGATAAACTGAAAATCTTCAGCATCTTTGCATAGAATATCAATTCATCTTATGAAATACATTTATTCCATTTTTTTGGGATTATTACTCTTTTCTTCCTGCAATAACCAAACAGAAGAAACAAAAACTGCAGCAGTTCCTGGAGAAGATACCGTGACCATTCAAGAGAATGCTAAACAAACTAAATACACTCCTGAAATGGTCATAAATAAACATGACATGACATGTGGCATGCCTGTTACAGCTGGGATTTCAGATACTTGCCATCTAAATGGTAAAGCATATGGATTTTGCTCTCCTGAGTGTAAAGCAGAATTTTTAACCAAGTCTAGAAAAACTAATTAATAAAAAATATACCATGGGAAATGTAAAAGCATACGGAGCACAAGACAGTAAATCAGCCTTAACAGCTCTAGTAATCAATAGAAGAGACTTAAAGCCAAATGATGTCCACATAGAAATTTTATATTGCGGGGTTTGTCATAGCGACATCCATACTGCTCGCAATGAATGGGGTGGGTCAATGTATCCTGTTGTTCCAGGACATGAGATCGTTGGAAAAGTGAAAGCAGTTGGATCTGGCGTCACAAAATTTACTGTAGGACAAACAGTGGGTGTTGGTGTAATGGTAGATAGTTGCAGAACATGCAAAAATTGCAAAGATGATTATGAACAATATTGTGAGTCCGGCGCAACGGGCACCTATAATGCGAAAGAAAGAGATGGATCTGGAGTAATAACAATGGGTGGATATTCTTCTGAAATCGTTACGGATGAAAAATATGTGTTACGTGTCAACCAAACAGAAAACCTTGCAGCTGTTGCACCATTGCTCTGTGCAGGGATTACTACCTATTCACCATTGAAATTTGCAGGTGTAAAAGAAGGAATGAAAGTAGCTGTGGTTGGATTAGGTGGACTTGGACACATGGGTGTAAAATTTGCTGTGGCACTAGGTGCAGATGTAACTGTAATTAGCACCTCTCCGTCAAAAGTTAAAGAAGCCCACAGCCTTGGGGCACATCACTTCATACTTGCATCTAATACTGATGCATTAACCCCGTATGCTTCAACTTTTGATGTTGTATTAAACTGCATTTCAGCTGATCATGACTATATGCCATACCAAAATCTATTGAGGCTTGATGGAAAGTTGATTGTAGTAGGTCTTCCAGAACACCAACCCAAAATATCAACCTGGGGATTATTGAAAAACAGAAGAAGTATTATGGGCTCGATGTTTGGAGGTATAAAAGAAACGCAGGAGATGCTTGATTTTTGCCATGAAAAAAATATCAGTGCGGATATCGAAATTATCCCAATCTCTTATATCAATGAAGCCTATGAGCGAATGATTAAAGGAGATATCAAGTATAGGTTTGTTATAGACCTATCAACCCTTAGCTAAATAAAGGGAAATTTCGATTGGATAATTAAAAGATTGAGCACACACATCTGCAGCGCCCAGCGTTAATTCAACTTTTCTAGCTCGTGCTGAAGATGCTTTGCTGGCACAACACCTGACTGCCTCCACTTCACAACCCCATGTTGAAAAATAATCAAGGTTGGGACACCCTGTACATTGTATGATTGAGCTGCTTGAGGATTTTTATCAATATCAATTTTAATAATAGTAGCCTTTTCTCCAATGGCTAATTTCAAGT
Organism: Chitinophagaceae bacterium; assembly: GCA_947481355.1. Taxonomy (GTDB): domain Bacteria; phylum Bacteroidota; class Bacteroidia; order Chitinophagales; family Chitinophagaceae; genus Pollutibacter. Next base: position 2,717 of record CANKGM010000014.1, on the reverse strand, counting down.
CCTGCAATATTGGTGCCATCATCTTGCATGGGCCACACCATTCTGCAAAAAAATCAACAAGCACGGGTTTAGACCCATTAATAAGTTGACCGAAAGAATTACTACTTGTCATGTTGTGCAGTTTTTTTCTTAAATAAACTAAATGTCAGCACTCCCATCATGGCAAAATACAATGTGCTATTTAACGGCTTGGAAGTTATACGGCAAGTGCCGGAAGAACAACCAACGAACTTCCAATATAAAAATCCACCAATAGCGCCAACTATACCACCAGTAAAATAGAGCCAATTTTCTTTAACGAATGCTTTCATACTATATTTCATGAATCTAATTTATGTTCTAATACCCTCCAAGGACCCCCATTATACACTTCTTCAAACCCTTTACTCATAAGAATTTGTCTGGCAGATGCACTTCGCATACCAGAGGCACAGCAGGTAATAACGGGTTTGCTGTGAGAAATCTTGGGCAAGTGAGCAGCTAAGTTATTCAATGGAATATTTACAGACCCTTTAATATGGCCGGCACTATATTCACCCGGGGTTCGCACATCGATAATCTGCGCACCACTTTTTTTCAGTTGAGAATAATCAATCGACATTTTTTCTTTGAACATTGTTTTAAAAAAATCAAACATATTATTACTGTTGTTATTTATTAAATAAACTAAGATTTGCTAACTGTCTTGCACGTTTTAATCCCCAATACATAATACAACGGACAAAAGTTGATTAGGCTAGTAAAAAGTAATACTCCAGCGGCAACTAATGAGACAATTGCCAACGTCCCACTTAACACATCTGAAAAGTATAATCCAACAAGGACAGCAGCAATTAAAACCCGGACTAATTTATCTGATGATCCAATATTCTTTTTCATAGTATTTTTTATTTATGATCAAAGCTAACTATTCGATTTTCAAGAGTATATGACATTTGTCACATTCGAGCTATTTTAACATTAGACTATTCTATAGTGAAAAATGACAGGCAATTCTAAATAGTAAGTGGCAATTCAACCGTTTAGTTTAATTACTATTTCCTCTTCTTCCTGTCGTTATATCAAAGAAATAATAAAATGGGCAAAAGCCAAATAATGATGTGGGCACTAAGGCTAAAATGAAAATCAGTATGGACAAACTCAACACACCAACTTCAATACCAGCCATAAAATAACTCGTTAGCAAAATTGCAAGTATCAATCGTAAAATACGCTCTAGATAACCGATGTTCTTTTTCAGCGCTGGACGATTGGGCCTCTTGGACATCTTATCTTTGGGAATGGTGTCACCAGAAACATAGGTATAGACAGCGTTGCTCGTTAATTCCTGATATGCGACTTCTTTATTACTTAATAATGTAATCGCTACATAATTTTTTGATGCTAATAAATCACTTAAAATTGCATCTTTAAAGAAAATCATATCATAATTACCAATGATTCGGGCATTTATTTCCTTATTGCCAGAGGCCTTAAGACCATTTATAGTATAACAACTATTGAGCGATGTGAGTCCAACAAGGCTAATACCAACCATCCAAAAATATAGGCTGAATTGATAGATTTGTGTTGATTTTGTTGCCTCGTTTTTCATAATTATGTTTTGAATAGCAAAACTAATTATGGCATAGACGGGAATAAATGATAACAATCACGGATTTTACAACGATTTGAAAGTCAAGTTATTGAATTGATGAATCGAAAAAATTTAACATCAAATCGCTTGAATTCTAAACAGGAAAATAATTACAGTAGATGCTTTAGGATAGATTTACTCACAAAGAAAATTACATGATGAAAATATTAGCAAGAACATAAAATTACATTCTATACGCCACAGCATTTATATTCATGCCTGCACCTACCGAGGCAAATAACACTACATCCCCCTTTACAAGGGTATGCCCTTCTTGCTTTCCTCGCAAAACTAAATCCAGTAAGGTTGGAATGGTTGCAACAGAACTATTGCCTAACCAATGAATTGACATTGGCATAATATACTCGGGTGGAAGAGCATTGTATGATTTATATAATCGATTCATCATGGCCTCATCCATCTTTTCATTCGCTTGATGAATAAATACTTTTTTAAGGTCTTTTATATCAATGCCATTCTTATCTAGACATTCTTTCATGGCTATTGGCACATGCTTAACTGCATACTCATATACTTTTCTACCTTTCATCTTTATATACCTCACCTCTTCAGGGCTACCAGGCAGATAAGAACATCCCATGTTAATATAATATGCCTCATCATTGCAATGGGATTGAACACTTGATCCAAGAATTCCAGATCCTGTATGCTCATCGGAATCTTTGTATTCAAGAATACAAGCTCCAGCACCATCAGAAAAAATCATACTATCTCTATCATGAGGATCGATTATACGAGAAAGGGTTTCGGCTCCAATTATTAATGCTTTGTGAGCAATTCCTGCTTTGAAAAAAGCATCTGCTTGAATAACACCCTGTAACCAACCAGGACAACCAAATAAAATATCGTATGCAATACAGTTAGGATTTTTTATGCCCAATAAATGCTTAACACGACTAGCCAATGCAGGAACAGCATCAGACTGTATTGAACCTTTAACAATATCTCCGAAGTTATGGGCAACTATAATTTGATCAATAGTTTCAGGATCAATTCCACTCATCTGAATAGCTTCCTTTGAAGCAAGAGCAGCCATATCGGATGTACTCAATGAACTTTC
>CANKGM010000013.1 GCA_947481355.1 Chitinophagaceae bacterium | reverse complement strand
TTAAAATTTTTTCTAAGCAACTTCAACGAATCTATAACCCCTTTGGTATGTCCGTGTGCGCTATCCAAACAAACCACATCCACACCAATATGTTGTAGTGCTGCAGTGCGATCAAGCATATCCTTGGTGATGCCTAAAGCAGCGCCAACCCTCAATCTACCAAAATCATCTTTGACTGCATTTGGACAACTTTGTAATTGAAGAATATCACGATACGTAATTAGCCCGATTAGCTGACCACTTTTACCGACTACTGGTAATTTTTCAATTTTATAATTTTGAAGAATTTTTTCAGCCTTCCTTAGGTCGGTCCCTTCAGGAGCAGTAACTAAGTTTTCTGAAGTCATCACTTCACTTACTTTCTTTCTTTTATTTGTTTCAAATCGTAGGTCTCTATTTGTGAGTATTCCAACCAATTTATTGCTGGCATTAACAATTGGAATACCTCCAATTTTATTATCCTTCATAAGTTTTAATGCATCTGCGATTGTTGCATCTACTTGAAGGGTTATTGGGTCGATAATCAACCCACTCTCACTTCTCTTTACACGCCGTACTTGTTCAGCCTGCTGGTCGATGGACATATTTTTATGGAGAATTCCAATCCCACCTTCACGTGCTAGGGCAATAGCCAAAGGCGCTTCGGTTACCGTATCCATAGCTGCTGAAAGCAGTGGAAGATTTAACGTGATATTCTTTGTAAGGTGTGTAACAATGTTGACTTCCCTAGGCAATACCTCAGAATAGGCAGGTACTAGGAGTACATCGTCGAAGGTTAAACCTTCACCAAAAAATTTGGGGGGTAGTTGTCGAGTTCTTGTTGCCATGAGCGAAGATAAGAAATTTTTCAAAAAACCTACCTCGAAGCCGTTTTATACAGTTTTCCTGGAATGGGATGGATTAAGTCCTTCATTTCCAACGACAAAACCATGGCAGCCAATATGCTAGGCCTCAATTCGGTGAGGATACTTAGATCATCCAGCGAAATGGGCTGTTTCTCCGCAATAAGCTCATAAATCAATCGCTCATTCTCCTCCAATGCCAAAAACATCTCAATTTGAATGGGTTTTCGATCAACATTGATTGGAGCCCAGTTCATAAAATCAATGAGTTCTTGGCCACTTGTTATCAAATTAGCTTTATTAGTCCGAATCAATTGATTACAGCCAATACTTCGCACATCATTTGCCCTACCTGGATAAGCCAATACATCTTTATTATAACTGTTCGCCACATCAGCCGTAATTAAACTTCCCCCTTTGGCACCACTCTCCATAACCACTACCACATCGGATAAACCTGCAACGATTCTGTTTCGCCTCGGGAAATTTTGTTTGTCTGGTTTTACATCATGCATAAATTCTGTCAGCAATCCTCCTGCAGTTAACATTTCAGAAGCGAGGCTTCTGTTTGCATATGGATAAATATGCTTAAATCCATGACCCAATACAGCAATGGTTGGTATACTATTTTTTAATGATTCCCTATGTGCTACAGTGTCTATCCCATAAGCAAGTCCACTCACGATGGTTACCGATTGGTTTTTAAGTGAAGCGATAAGTTCTCCCGTTCGCTCTTTACCATATTCAGTTGGTGATCTAGTACCTACCACACTAATTAATTTTGGGAGATTAAGATTAGCTGTTCCTTTGTAATACAAAATGTGTGGCGAATCAATACATTCTTCAAGCGTTGAAGGATATCTGGAAGTTCCTTTAATTAATATTTGAACATTATTCTTAAGCGCAAACTCTAGCTCGCTTTTTATTTTATCGAAATCAGAAAATGATTTTATGTAATTAGCCCTGAGTGAACCTATACCTGGAATATGCTCTAGATCTTTTCGTTTTGCCTTAAAAATAAACGTTGGGTGCTGAAAATGTTTTAGTAAAATCCCAATATGTATATCCCCTATTTGAGGTATTTGAGTAAGCGCAACATGATACAAAAGCATTTCTTCATCCATATCCAATAAAAATCGGTATGGTGTAAATTACCCCTACATTAGTACTAGGCATGGTTCATATAGCGGCCATACTAAGTTTTTTACTCTTTCTAATCGGTGGATTAACCCGGGAAATTACTTGGCAACTACGACAGCCTCAGTCCTTCGATTCATTGCACGCCCCTCCTCTGAATCATTTTTTGCAATTGGCACAGCAGCGCCAAATCCTTTAAATGAAAGACGGGCATCAGCAATTCCTTTTGCAACGAGGTATGCGATTACTGACTTGGCACGGGCATCTGATAAAATTAAGTTGTCTGCATCCTTTCCAACATTATCAGTATGACCATTGATTTGAATTTTCAGAGATGGATTCTCCTTCATTAAACTAATGAGTTTTTCCAACTCCGTAATTGACTCTGGAAGCAAATCATACTTGCCTGAATTATAGAAAATATTCTTCAAGACTACGTTTGCTCCTACACTTATTGTTTGCAATGGAATATCAATAGATTGATTCTTTTCACTACTGCTATCAGAGGTAACAAATTGAGAAGAATAAAAAAGTGATCCCTTTTTATTCACGCTGAATGCATATGTTTTGCCTTTAGGCAATGTGGTCAAATAATTTCCATCACTATCCGTTTGAACTTGACTTACCATGCGCCTGGTTTTCACATCAACCAATTCAACTGTAGCCTGCAATCCACTTTTCGTAGTTTGATCATAGACGCGACCTTGAACCCATGATGTTTCCACCGGACGAATTCCTTCTCTCAATGCAAATGAATAAATATCCAAACCACCTTTTGAATCGGAACGATCACTTGCATAATAGGCAGTCTTTCCATCTGCAGTAACGATCAGGCTCCCTTCATTATCTATGGTATTGATTGGATAGCCCACATTAACTGGCTTATCGAAATCATTTAATCCTTTTTTAGTCATGAAAATATCTGTACCGCCGTAACCTTGCAATCCATTAGATGTAAAATAAAGCGTTTCATTATCTGCATGCATAAATGGAAAACTCTCATCCCCAGCTGTATTAATAGTAGGCCCTAGATTTTGTGCAGTAGACCATTTGCCATTAGCCAATCGATGTGAAACATAAATATCACTTGCCCCATATCCTCCTGGTCTGTTTGAAGAAAAATACAAATCATTTTTATCAGGAGATAGACAAGGGGTTGATTCCCAAAATTCAGAATTGATGGCTGTTCCTAAATTTTCACGAGCACCCCATGTGCCAGACGTTAACATTGATAAATAAATATCACAACCACCATGGCTATCTGGAAAATTACATCCCACATAAATTAGCCATTTACCATCCTGCGAAACTTGTTGCCCACCCTCATTTAATGGGGTATTGATTGAACCTACTAATGGTTGAGAAACAGTCCAATTATTTGCAGACCATTCACTTGAATAAAAATCTTCATTACTGTTATTCACTCTTCGTGTGAAAATCAATCGCTTACCATCAATGGTTAAGGAAGGAAAATATTCTGAGACGGATGAATTAATTTCATCACCAGCATTATTAACGTTTAATGTTTGATCGTATGCGTTTGATTTTTTATAGTCTAATGCAAAAAGAAGATTTTTCTTACGGTATTCACCCGCCTTTTTTGACGTTTCATTTAGTCCTGGCTGATTTAAAAAAACATTAACTGCCGTAAGTGCTTTTTCAAAGTCGCCCTTCCCGGCTAAATTTATTGAATAAGGTAAATAATATTCTTTTGCGTATTCAGGGTCTGCAAATAAAGCAGATTCATACGCCTGCGCTGCTTCACTATATCGTTTCAATTCACCAAGTATACCAGCTTTAGATAATATAGCATCCAAATAGGAAGGGTACACTTTTAGCGCTTCTTCAATAAAACTCAACGCCTCTTGATAGCGCGAATCATCAGCGCTTGTCATGGCTTTTTCATACAACGCCACTGCTTTTTTTGAAACATTAGCAGGATTATATTGCTGTGCAACGAGGGCTTGAGTACCTATTAATAAAATAGATAAAATGAGGTTTCTTTTCATGCAAAATAAAGTTAATTGATTTTTTTAACCCGTATGCCTATTCGTTTGTTAAATGCTATTCAATCTGCTTTGCGCTATGGAATGTCCAAGAATTTATGCGACTGAATTGAAAAAATCCATTTAGGATTGTCTTTAATATAGGATACAATGAGTGGGTTCATGACAGATGCTTTGCTCCATTCTGGTTGAAGATAGAGTAGGCAATCTGGGGGGACTAATGCAGCAAATTTTTCAGCCCATTCAAAATCTGACTTATTATACACAACCACCTTTAGCTCATTCGCTTTCTTTACAACTTCATCAAGAGGTGCTTTAAATTTTTTTGGGGAAAGACAGAGCCAATCCCATGAGCCTGATAAGGGGTGAGCTCCAGATGTTTCAATATGCGTTCTTACGCCAATGGATTTCAACTCACCTGTTAGCGCACTTAGATCATGCATTAACGGTTCGCCACCTGTAACTACTGCGATAGGTGATCCAGAAACTCGAACAAAATTCACTATATCTTTAGTATTTACTGTTGGATGTTTTGATGCGTCCCAGCTTTCTTTAACATCACACCAAGTACATCCGACATCACAACCTCCAAGCCGAATAAAATAGGATGCTTGTCCACTATATCGCCCTTCTCCTTGAAGAGTATAGAAATGCTCCATTAAAGGCAATGATGAAGAAGTTATTTCTGGCATAGTTTAATCTTTTGCAGCACATGCTTTAAAGGTATTCATCATCAATGCTGCAATGGTCATTGGACCAACTCCTCCTGGAACAGGAGTTATATAACTGCTTTTGGGAGCAACATCATTAAAGTCCACATCTCCCTTTATGGCAAATCCAGATTTTTTTGAGCCATCAGGAACACGTGTAATCCCTACATCCACAATTACCGCGCCTTCTTTTACCATGTCGCCCTTTAGAAATTCAGGCCTACCTAAAGCGGCAATAATGATGTCGGCTTGCAAACAAATTTCTTTCAAGTTGTGTGTATGAGAGTGGCATACTGTCACCGTGCAATTTCCAGGATACTCATTTTTATTCAACATGATGCTTATTGGCCTGCCAACAATATTGCTTCGGCCAATTACAACAGCATGCTTGCCTTTTGTTTCGATATTATAGTGCTCTAACATCAACAAAATACCATAGGGTGTAGCTGGATAAAAAGCAGGAAGTCCTTGAACCATTCTTCCTACACTCTCTGGATGAAAACCATCAACATCTTTTGATGGATGTATAGTTTCGATAACTTTTTGTTCTGAGATATGCTTTGGTAATGGGAGTTGAACTAGTATTCCATCAACATCGAAATCTTCATTCAATTCATTAAGCTTAAAAAGAAGTTCTTGCTCTGAAATCGATTCCTCAAGCCTGATCAGCGTTGATACAAATCCAACTTCAGCACACGACTTAACCTTTGATGCTACATACGTTTCACTAGCACCATTATTTCCAATTAAAATAGCAGCCAAGTGTGGTGCTTTTTTCCCTTGCAATAATCGTTCCTCGGTATATGTTTTAAGTCGGACTTTAACCGCTTGCGATACAATTTTCCCGTCTAGCAAATTCATACCACAAAGTTACAGCAGTAAAATGACATCAAAATAGGATGTTTTCAACATGGATACCGGTATGGTGTAAGTGCATATTTGCATCATGAAAAACAGCATTATGCTCATGCTAACGTTACTTGCTCAATTTACACGAGCTCAAATTAATAGCGAGCTGAGGCCAATAGCCTCATTAAGTACCAGCGCATATGAGGTAGAAGAAAAAGAGATATTTGCTTCCTCCCAATTAATAGCATCCTGTGCCTTTGCATTGAAAAGCCAATTAGGCGCCTATGTCGAAAATAAATTCATGGTAAAAGCAATGAACAACATGCGGTTTGCATTTCTTTTATCAACCGATAAAGGAGGAATAGGTTTTGGAGGTCAGTTGCAAGGAAGCAATGGGTTTACTGCGGCCACATTAAATGTTGGTTACGGTATGCGTCTATCTGAAAACTTGGGTATTGGAGTCAAACTCGAAGGGGCAAAAACAACATGGCCTGGTAGAATATCCATGATACGAATCGGCTACCAAGCAGGTTTACTATATCAACTACCAAATAACACGAGCATAGGAATTCACATCAGCAATAACCGCTTTTTGAGGAAATTTAAAAACAATCAGCTACCGGGGTATTATGTAGTTCAAACTGGGATTGGAAAAAAAATAAATCAATACCTCTATGCAATCTGTGAGTTAATTAAAGAAAGTGATAAGCCGATAGCGGTCATGCCAACTATTGATTGGAAAATCAACGAACTCTTCCGATTGAAAGCTGGCATCTCACCACCGTTGAATATGGGCTCTGTTGTATTGGGATGGAAACTAAAAAAAGAGAGCGTGTCATTGGCCTTTTCGTCTCACTCCTATCTTGGATTTTCTTCAGGCATAAGCATAACACATGATTTTTAAGATAAAAGTTCAAACCCTTTACTTTATTTTTTGCTTACTCCTTATTTCGATTGAAGGATTTTCTCAAATCGAAACAGAAGAGAATGAACTTGAAATTGAAAATGGGATAAACACCGAAGATCCAACAATACAAAACCCAAATGAACAACCCCTTCAAGAAAGAAGTAGTTCATTCAACATCAACAAAATAAATGAAACGGAATTATTTTCACTTCGGCTGTTAACTCCCATTCAAATCAACCAATTTTTATTGTACAGAAAAACGATGGGGCCGTTTATTAATCTACTTGAGCTACAAGCTATTCCCTATTGGGATACACAAACCATAAGAAAAACAACACCGAATCTGTACATTGAATCTGATCAAAAATTAATACCAACATTAAAACAAGAGATAAAAACAGGGGAACACCTTATTTTATATAGAACAGGTTGGACAAGCTCAGGAATACAAAAAGGGTCATCGACAATATTTAATAGCAATAACGATAAAGAAAAAGGATATAAACAATTAATGAAGTATTCTTTCAAGAACAATCATGCGTTGCGATGGGCGGCTACGATTGAAAAAGATGCAGGCGAGCAAAACTGGGCAGACCACATTAGCGGATATGGCATGATAAAAGACAAAGGAATTTTAAAAACATTAATTATAGGAGATTACCTACTATGCATAGGACAAGGGTTACTTCAATGGCAAGGATATGCCTTTGGTAAGAGCAACAACATAATTGGAGGATACAGACAAGGAGAAACAATTAGGCCTCATACTGGATCGGATGAAAATAGATTTCACAGAGGCATAAGCATGACATTAACTAAAAAAAATATTGAACTAACCCTTTTTGCAGGAAGAGAAAAAATTGATGCTAATGTAATTAGAGACTCTACCACATTCCAACCTTTTATCTATATAAGCGCATTTCAAACATCCGGACTACATAACAGCACTTCAACAATTGCAGATAAAAATGCTGTAACTGAAAAAATAATCGGAGGCAGAGCAAGTATGCAGTATCGTGAATTAAACATTGGGATTAATCATCTTTATACAGGCTTCGATTATCCCATAAAAAAAAGGAATATACCTTATAATTATTTTTCCATCAATACCAATCATTGGCAGAATAGCAGTGTTGATTTTTCATTCAACACAAAAAAAGTTTTTCTATTCGGAGAAATGGCAATCGATCAACAATTAAATAAAGCCATCAACATAGGCTTGATCAAAAGCCTAGATGCAAAACTTGATGTATTTATTTTGTACAGAAATATCAATAAAGCGTTTCGTTCTATTCAATCAAACGCGATGACACAAAATACAGAGGCCAATAATGAAAGAGGATTATATACATGTGTTAATTTACAACTCAATGCAAAAAATAAAGTTGATGGATATATAGACTCCTACATAAATAGTTGGCCTGGTTATTTCTGTGATGGTTCACGTAGAGGGAATAATATCGCAATTCAATATACCTGGAAACCCAATAAAAAAACAGAATGTTATCTGCGATTTCAACAAGATAATAAAACAGAGAATGGAAGATTTGAATCTGATAAAACAAATCGACTACTATTTACCTCACTCTCGAAAATAAGGTTGAATTTATCTTTCATGCCCAGTCAATCAATTATAGTAAGAGAACGAGTTGAACTATCAAAATATACAAAAGAATACCAGCAAGAAGAAGTTGGCTTTTTATCCTATATAGAAGTTATTTTTAAACCCCTACTAAAGCCATTCTCTTTCAGCATACGCACGTCTATATTCGAAACAGGGGGATACCACTCCAGAATATACAGTTATGAACGTGATGTTCTTTCTTACTATTCTATTCCAGCCTTGTATGATAAGGGCATGAGAAATTATGTACTGGCTGAATATAAACTCACTAAACAACTAACCATATGGTTTAAATGGATATTCTCTAAAACAGCTCCTGATGGACTAAACTATGGAAATTCAAGTTTTGGTTATATGCTCAAAAAAGAAGGTCGATTACAAATTATATGGAAACTATGAAGAGGCCAGTAAGTGAACGAAGCACTATATTTGTAGTATAAATTGATTCACATGAGCGAACAAAAACAACCTGAAAATCCACTTAATATAGAAATTTCAGAAGAAGTAGCAGAAGGTCAGTATGCAAACCTTGCCATCATCACCCACAGTCATGCAGAATTTGTAGTCGACTTCGTAAATGTAATGCCAGGTACCCCGAAAAGTAAAGTCAAATCAAGAATTATATTAACTCCTCAGCATGCAAAACGCCTACTCAATGCGTTAGCAGATAATCTTGAAAAATTTGAACAAATCAATGGTAAAATTAAAGATGCTGGAGAAATACAAATGCCATTTAATTTTGGCGGACCAGTTGCTCAAGCTTAAGATCTTGTTTAGTTTGAATACACTCATCAACGAGTAAATTGAACTAACAGATTAAGCATTAATGCTAATAATCAAAACAGTTAAGGTGTTTAATAGCCCAAATTAGTTTAAGGATTCAACAGGAATCTCCTTGTTTATTTTACCAATTAAACCTTGTAATACTTTGCCCGGACCAATCTCTTTAAAGCTAGATGCTCCATCAGCGATCATAGCCATAATCGTTTGAGACCAACGTACTGGACCAGTTAATTGATCAATCAAGTTTTGTTTGATTTCTTCTGGCTCTGTAACTGGTCTAGCAACAATATTTTGATAAACAGGACAGGCAGGCTTATGGAAATTGGTTGCCATAATTGCAGCGGCAAGCTCTTCTTTTGCTGGCTCCATCAAGGGAGAGTGAAAAGCACCTCCAACAGGTAGCTTTAAGGCTCGCTTTGCTCCTGCAGCTTTCATGCGCTCGCAGGCTATATCGATGCCTGCATTCGTTCCACTAATCACCAACTGACCAGGACAATTATAATTGGCAGGAACAACCACCTCTCCGGTTTCCTCCGTGATTTCCCTACAAATTTTTTCAGCAATGCTATCATCCAATGCCAAAACAGCAGCCATAGCTGATGGATTTAACTCACATGCTTTCTGCATCGCAGAAGCACGGATGCTAACAAGCTTTAACGCATCTTCAAATGGCAATGAACCATTAACTACTAAAGCTGAAAACTCCCCTAAGGAATGACCAGCAACCATATGAGGGATAGCGCCCTCTATCATTTTATAGGAAATAATTGAATGTAAAAAGATAGCTGGCTGAGTGACCTTAGTCTGCTTTAGATCTTCTTCAGTACCATTAAACATGATATCAGAAATTCGAAAACCCAAGATATCATTCCCCTGTTCAAAAAACCTTCTTGCAAAAGCATTACCATCATAGTGTCCCTTACCCATTCCTGGAAACTGAGATCCTTGCCCAGGAAAAACAAACGCATTAATCATACTCTACTTTGAAGTTGCGAATTTAAAGGAAACAAAAGAGTTTAAAAAAAGAGGACCTTAATAAAATGAAAATATTCAACTACCAAACTCAAAACAAATGACAATACATTGATTTTCAATACAAATAAAGTGTTTTATTTTTCAGTATGTGGAAAGAAATATTGACTAATGAAGTTTAGCACCAATCAAACGAATAAATTCACTTCTTGACTCATTTTTTTGAAATTCACCGCAAAATGCAGAAGTGGTCGTCACAGAGTTCTGCTTTTGAACGCCACGCATCATCATGCATAAATGAGATGCCTCAATCACTACAGCAACACCAAGTGGATTCAATGTTTCTTGAATAGCATTAAGGATTTCAGTAGTAAGCCTTTCCTGCACCTGTAACCTTCTGCTGTATGTATCAACTACCCTAGCAATCTTACTAAGGCCTGTAATCCAACCATTGGGGATATAAGCCACATGAGCTTTACCGAAGAATGGCAACATATGATGCTCACATAAACTATAGAGTTCAATATCCTTTACGATGATCATTTCACTTACATCTTCATGGAATTTAGCAGAGTTTAAAATAGCCTTAGGATCAATTTGGTAGCCTTGAGTTAGAAATTGCATTGACTTTGCCATGCGTTCAGGTGTCTTCAACAAACCTTCACGCTGTTCGTCCTCCCCCAATAACTTAAGAGATTCCCTATAATGCTCTATTAAACCAGTAGTTATATGTTCATCGAAATGTTCAACCTTTTTGTAAGCCATAATTATTTTTTAAGAGACCGGAAATTCCACGAAATTTCGTGGTGTTTCATATAAACGTATTTGAAGAGACAAATGTTCACTGATAGAAGGACGAAGTAAATTATAAATCACTACTACAATATTTTCTGCTGTAGGATTAAGTTCCTTGAATTCTGCCACATCTTCATTCAAATTACGGTGATCAAATCGATTCAACACTTTTTGATTGATAATATCTGAAAGCACTTTCATGTCAATGACATAGCCTGTCTCAGGATCAATTTCTCCTGTCACTTTAACAATCAGGTCATAATTATGCCCATGAAAATGAGGCAAATTACACTTTCCAAAAATCCGCTGATTTTCAGCATCAGACCAAGCCGGGTTGTGAAGTCGATGTGCCGCATTAAAATGCTCTTCACGAAAAACGGATACAAGTTGACTCATTTAAACATGATTTTTTTAAAAAGGAATCGTAGACTAAAAAAATAATATCTGGACTCGTAAAATTTATTCCCCAAAATATTCAACAAAAATCCTAGACGTTTCTACCAGTTTAAGTCCATGCAGTTTCACACCTTCAGGCATATGAGGTTCAAGCTGAAGCCAAATTTCATGGATAAGATTCTCAATGGAACACATTTTACCGTGCATAAAAGGAACATCTACGTTGAGGTTACGGTGATCTAGTATGTCGATAACATAAGTATTGATAATCTTGCTGAGCATCTTCGCGTCAAAAATAAAACCAGTTTCTGGAGAAGGGCTCCCTTTTACTGTAACGAACAATTCGAAATTATGTCCATGCCAATTTTCATTAGCGCACTTGCCAAACACCTCATCATTTTTCTCCTTACTCCAAGCGGGGTTGTACAACTTGTGAGCTGCATTAAAATGTTCCCGTCTTGTAAGATAAAGTATTGGCATATTCTCCCGTTTGGGGTGGCAAAGTTAAGCATAGAAAGGTAATTTTAGGTCTAGATTTTGGCACCACCCACTTTAAGGCTAAATATCAAAAAACACCAAAAAATTGATTTTTTCACAATAGTCATTAAATGCTGAACTTTACGCCATGAAAGTCATTCTAGCAGCTGCCACAGAATTAGAGCTTCATCCATTTAGATCCTTATCTAAAGTGCTAAGTGATTTGCTGCTTGACTATTGGATTACAGGCGTTGGGTCAATTGCTACCACTCAATTCCTAGAAAAAAATATTACTGCAAACAAGCCAGATCTAATGATACAAATAGGAATAGCTGGCGCGATCAATGATCAAATCGACATAGGCAGTTCAGTTGCCGTAAAAGAGGAAATGATTTCAGATATGGGTGTTTGGGAAGCAGATGGGTATAAAGACATATTTGAAATGGGATTTGCAGAACGAAATACATTCCCCTACCAAGGCGGAATGTTGGTGAATCCACACCAACTATTACTTACACAATCTAAACTTCCGTTAGTTAAAGGTTTTGGAGTAAATGAAATCTCTACTTCCCCAGAAAAAATATCACTACTGAAACATCATTACAACGTAGACATTGAATCTATGGAAGGAAATGCATTCCACTATGTTTGCTTAATGAACAACATTTCATTTATCCAACTCAGGGGCATCTCAAACTCAGTAGGAGATCGGGATAAGAGCAGATGGAAAATAAAAGAATCTCTTCAAAATACCTATGAAGCATGTAAGGCCCTGCTAGAGCAACTTAAAGACGATAGTACAACATGAATCTAACCCTAGCCATATCTCCTTGTCCAAATGACACCTTCATTTTTGATGCGATGATTCATCAAAAAATCGATACTGAAGGACTAACATTTACGTATATGTTGGAGGATGTAGAGACCTTAAATCAGATGGCAAAACTGTCAACCGCAGATATCACGAAAGTCAGTTACGGAGCAGTTTCAACCCTAATTGATAATTATTCAATTCTGGATGCAGGTGGTGCCCTTGGTAAGGGTGTTGGGCCTTTATTGATTTCAAAAATAAAGCCTTCTGAAACTGCCTTAGATATCTCAACACTTACAATAGCATTGCCTGGAATCAATACTACAGCACATCTTCTTTTCAACCTTGCATACCCTGGAGCGCAACATAAAATCTTTATGCCATTTGACTATATTGAAGATGCTGTATTGAATGAAGAAGTTGACCTCGGTGTAATCATTCATGAAAATAGATTCACCTATGCCGATAAAGGACTTTATAAAATAGCAGACCTTGGTGATGTTTGGGAGAAGAATACTGGACTGCCCATTCCATTAGGAGGAATTATGGCCAGAAGAAGTTTTGATCAGGACTTACTTCAAAAAATTAACCGTGTTATAAAGAAAAGCACTGCATTTGCATTCGAACATACTGAAGAACTTCCTCCATTTGTCAAGGAAAACGCACAAGAAATGGACGAATCCATCATGAGAAAACACATCGATTTATATGTGAATGAGTACTCTCTTGGACTTGGAGTGAATGGCCGAAAAGCAGTATTGAGTTTAATAAAAGCGTCTGAAGAATTCAGCAACAAAAAAACAACAGATCAACTTGAAATTTTTGCAGACTAATTAAAATAGTCCGTAAAGCGCTGCATCAACTTTAGCGATTATTTCTCCCATGTCCTCTTCATTTTCGACAAACTTATTTTTGTCAACATTAATAATGAGCAACGGACCTTCTTTGTAACCTTCAATCCATTTGTTATAAAATTCATTCAATTTTTTGAGGTAGTCTAACCGAATATTTTCTTCATATTCCCTTCCCCTTTTTTGAATTTGCCCAACTAGTGTAGGAACTGACGCCTGTAAATAAATTAACAAATCTGGTGGCTTAACCATTTGGCGTAGATTTTGAAAAAAATCAAAGTAATTGTCAAAATCACGCTTTGTCATCAATCCCATTTCTTGAAGATTGGGTGCAAAAATGTATGCATCCTCGTATATCGTTCTATCTTGGATAACCGTTTCAGTTCCTTTACTAATCTCGAGTAATTGATTCAAACGGCTATTGAGAAAATATACTTGAAGATTAAAACTCCATCGAGGCATATCCTCATAAAAGTCAAATAAATAAGGATTTTGATCCACATCCTCAAATTGAGGAATCCAACGATAGTGTTTGCTTAACAACTCCGTAAGTGATGTTTTTCCGGCCCCAATATTGCCGGCAATCGCGATGTGCTTTGGTTTTTTAATTTTAGCCATTGTATAAAAAAGTTCTTTCTGGACCTAGGTATCACAGGTTAACAAAGTACATATTCATTTTGACAAAAGAAAGATGAAGCTCCTTTTTTTTGTAAGAAATCAGGCTAGGCACCTCTAATAGACCAATCCCATGGCTTCCCGTACAAGTTCCATGGTTTTTTGGGCACTTGCACATGCCTTTTCAGCTCCTTGCTCCATGATCGTCTGCATATACCGTTCATCTTGCTGAATAGCGATTGCTTTTTGTCTAATAGGCGAAATGAATGTAACCATATCTTCCGCAAGCTGCTTTTTCATATCCCCGTAACGAATAGTACACTCTTGGTAAGCTTTTTCAAATTGATCAATGGTAGATTGCTCACTAACCAACTTCATCAATTGGAAAATATTTTCAATATAATCCGGCTTTGGCATATTTATTTCAGTTGGACCGCCGTCCGTCTTGGCTTTCATCACCTTTTTCCGAATCAACTCATCATCATCAGCTAAATAAATAGTAGCCAATTGATTTTCACTTTTACTCATTTTACCCGTTCCATCTAAGCTCGGCACTTTAACCAGTTCATCACCAAAATTATAGGCCATTGGTTCAGGAAATACATTGCCATAGCGGTGATTAAACCGTTTTACAAAATTTCTCGACATTTCAAGATGCTGTTCTTGATCCTTGCCTACAGGAACCCAAGTAGCTCTGTGCAAAATAATATCGGCAGCTTGAAGCACAGGATAAGTCAATAATCCTGCATTAATATTATCTGGCTGTAACCTTGCCTTGTCTTTAAACGTAGTCGTTTTTTCTAGCTCGCCAAGGTAGGCGAGCATATTAAGGTAGAGGTACAATTCTGCTGTTTCATGCACATGGCTTTGACAATATAAAGCAGCCTTTTCAGGATCGATTCCACAGGCAATATTTTCCGCTATTACCCGATATACATTTGATTTCAGCTCCTTGGTATCTGGATGCGTAGTCAGGGCATGTAAATCAGCAACCATGAAAAAACAGGTGTATTTCTCCTGGAGCTTCACATAGTTGCGCATGGCACCAAAATAGTTTCCCAGGTGTAGGTATCCGGTTGGCCGTATACCACTCATTACTATTGCATTTTCCGTACTCATGAAGCAAATATAATAAATGTATAGCCTGCTCATAATGGGATTACCAGATTCTTATATGGGTTTTATCTTCCGTTCATCAATAAAAAAAAGCGGTTCACATGATATTGGTTAATTTTACGGCCAATTCATATCAATGGAACTCAATAAAGAAATGGTAGAAAAGCTGGCAACATTGGCCCGACTTGACTTCAATAAAGAAGAAGCTGAATCAATTCGAAAAGACCTACAAAAAATGATAAGCTTTGTTGAAAAACTAAATGAAATCGATACGACTGGTGTTGAGCCACTCACCCACATCAGCCATACCATAAATAGCCTCCGTGAGGATGTGGTAAAAGGATCTGTTGACAATGCAACGGCCCTCAAAAATGCTCCTGCATCCCTAAATGAATTTTTTACTGTGCCTAAAGTGATCAAAAAATAATTACATGTCAAATTCTGTAATCCATCTTGAGGATATTCGTAAGAGCTATTTCATGGGCAACCAAGAATTAAAAATCTTGAAGGGGCTAAACATTGATATTCTACGAAATGAATACGTTGCATTAATGGGGCCCTCTGGCTCTGGCAAGAGTACGCTGATGAATATTTTAGGATGCTTAGATTCTCCAACATCTGGTAAATATATATTGAATGGCAAAGACGTAAGCACTATGCCCGACAATGATTTGGCAGATATCAGAAACAAGGAAATTGGATTTGTATTTCAGCAATTCAACTTGTTGCCACGGTTAACAGCCTTAGAAAATGTAGCGCTACCGCTGGTTTATGCAGGTATTCCAAAAAAAACCAGGACAGAAATGGCACAAGAAGTACTCAGAAAAGTTGACTTGATGGACAGGAGCCACCATAAACCCAACGAACTTTCAGGAGGTCAGTGCCAACGTGTTGCTATCGCAAGAGCATTGGTCAATAATCCTTCCATCATCTTAGCTGATGAACCTACTGGTAACTTAGACACCAAAACGTCTTATGAGATCATGAGTATTTTTTCAAAAATTCATGAAGACGGAAATACAGTCGTTTTAGTAACACATGAAGAAGATATTTCGAACTACGCAAAACGAGTCATAAGACTTCGAGATGGGCTATTGGAAAGCGACAGAACGAAGGATGCCGCAAGCGTGGTGTAAAAATATCTGTATTTAAAGTGAACAATTATGTCGTTGCCACATTATCTATTAACATAATTTAGTGGCTTATGGCAATGAAAATTTATACGAAGACAGGAGATAAAGGAACAACCTCATTAATCGGAGGCACTAAAGTAAGAAAATCCCACACTAGGATAGAGGCATATGGCACAGTTGATGAGCTCAACTCACATATCGGCTTATGCCGAGACCTTATCCAAGATAAATTAATCAAGAATATACTGAAAGAAGTCCAGGATAGACTTTTTACCATTGGGTCTGCCTTAGCCTGTGATCCAGAAAAAGAGCCTAAGCTTAAAATCCCCGACTTAAAAGATACTGATGTATTTTATCTAGAGGAAGAAATGGACAGAATGGACCTATCGTTACCACCGTTGCAATTCTTTATTATGCCAGGTGGGCACCAGACAGTTTCCCAACTTCACATTGCAAGATGCGTTTGCAGAAGAACAGAGCGCATTATTGTAGACCTATTAATTGAAGACGAAGACCATGAATACTTAATCATCAAATACATCAATAGATTAAGCGACTACTTATTTCTATTATCACGATTTATGGCAAAAGAATTGAATGTAGAAGAAGTGACCTGGAGACCAAGAGTTAGCTAGTTGCGGGCTGCAGCCATCTTCCGTCTTTCAAATGCATGACTCTATCGCTCATTGAGGCGAGCTCCTCGTTATGCGTCACAATCAAAAATGTTTGATTCAACTCATCCCTGAGCTGTTTAAATAAATTGTGTAATGACGTTGCATTGGCTGAATCCAAATTGCCAGTAGGTTCATCGGCAAATATAATACCAGGGTTATTGATCAATGCTCTGGCTACGGCCACACGCTGTTGTTCACCGCCAGACAGTTCATTTGGCTTGTGAGAAGCCCTTGCAGAAACACCAAGTCGTTCCAATAATTCCCCTGCCTTTTTCTCTAATTCACCCGTTTTTCTACCAGCTATCCAACCCGGCACACAAACATTTTCCAAGGCAGTAAA
Source organism: Chitinophagaceae bacterium (assembly GCA_947481355.1). Taxonomy (GTDB): domain Bacteria; phylum Bacteroidota; class Bacteroidia; order Chitinophagales; family Chitinophagaceae; genus Pollutibacter. The sequence goes on along the minus strand of CANKGM010000013.1, from coordinate 2,944 downwards.
TTCAGGAAGAAGGTGATGAAACTGAAAAACAAAACCAATATGATGGTTGCGAAAACCGGCCAACTCTTTTGAATTCATCGTATCTAGACGCTTTTCGCCAAACCACATTTCCCCTTGATCGGGCTTATCTAGGGTCCCCAAAATATGCAACAATGTTGTTTTACCTGCACCCGAAGAACCTGCAATACTCACAATTTCACCCTGAGAAATGGAAAAATCCACCCCCTTCAACACTTGAAGAGCGCCGTAAAACTTGACTATCCCTTTAGCTGCTAACATGTATGGTAATTTAAAGTGAAGGTAAACAAAGTCAATTCTCCTACAAATACTAAACTACTGAACCATAATATCCCTTCCTTGTTGATATCTTAGGATTTGGATATATCAATTTAACCATTACTTTTGCCAAAAATCAAACGCTTACCCCTATGTTCTGGACACTCGAACTAGCATCATATCTTGAAGACGCTCCATGGCCTGCTACAAAAGACGAATTGATCGATTATTGTATACGCAGTGGCGCCCCTATTGAAGTAATTGAAAATCTTCAAGAACTTGAAGATGAAGGAGACATTTATGAAGGAATAGATGATATCTGGCCTGATTATCCAAGCCAAGAAGACTTTTTCTTTAACGAAGACGAATATTAAACATATAGTTTAGATAAGAAAAGCCACCTTAAAGGTGGTTTTTTTATTTCTTAAAGGTTAGTTTGAAATACAACATGATGAGCGAAAGCACCAAAATGATAGCGTTTGCAATAATCATGGGAAGAACTCCTTTAACGGACGAGTAAAACAACCAAGTCGATACATTTCCAATCAAAATGAGTACCATCCAAATAGATAGATCGCCTACAGATTTCGTTTTCCATGCGTGCAGTACCTGAGGCAAAAAGGTGATAGAGGAAAGAACCACTCCAACATACCCTACATACTCAATCCATTCCATGTAATAAATTAAGAGATTAATTATTTTTCCATTTGCTCAATCACGGCATTGGTGACACCTGTAAAGGAGAAGCCGCCATCATGAAAAAGATTTTGCATCGTAACCATTTTAGTAAGATCAGAGAAAAGACTCACACAATAATTCGCGCAATCTTCTCCAGATGCATTACCCAGAGGACTCATCTTTTCTGCATAGGTAACAAAGCCGTTAAACCCTTTTACACCACTACCAGCGGTTGTTAGAGTTGGAGATTGAGATATCGTGTTTATTCTTACTTTTTTACGAACCCCATAGTGATAACCAAAACTACGTGTTACACTTTCCAATAGGGCTTTCGCATCAGCCATTTCATTATAATCAGGAAATACTCGTTGAGCAGCGATATAGGTGAGTGCAACAACACTTCCATTTTCGTTTAATGCATCCATATCCCATGCAGTCCTCAACACACGGTGCAATGACATCGCTGATATATCGAGTGTTTTTTGATTAAACCCATAATCCATTTCTGTATAATGTTTACCCTTCCGCACATTCAAACTCATTCCAATGGAATGCAAGATGAAATCTACTCCACCTCCAAAATGCTTAACAGCTTCTTCAAATAACTTTTTCAAGTCATCCATGTTAACTACATCAGCACCAATCACTGGGGCATTAACAGCCTCTGCAAGTTTATTGATTTCTCCCATTCGTAATGCAACAGGAGCATTGGTAAGAACTAATTCAGCGCCTTGAGCATGGCAGGCTAACGCAGTTTTCCATGCTATAGATTTTTCATCAAGTGCTCCGAAAATAATTCCTTTTTTACCTTTAAGTAATTGATTAGACATATCGTTCTATTTTGGACTGCGAAGATAATGAGAAAAAAGATGTCAAATTACATGACGAGAGATAGTTAGCACATAGAAAGTATAGCCTAATTTCTAGCCATCATCTCTTTAGCACTTGCAATAGCAGCTTCACTTGGGTTTTCCCCAGCCAACATTCTAGCTACCGCCATGACACTTTCATCAGGAAGAAGTTGCTTTATGCTCGTGGTGATGATTCCATTAACTTCTTCTTTGAAAACGTACAAATGATAATCTGCCTTGGCAGCAATTTGAGGCTGATGGGTAATAGATATTAGCTGATGAGAGTCAGCTAGTTCTTCCATTAACAAACCAACCTGCCTTGCTGCTTCGCCACTAATGCCCGTATCAATCTCGTCAAAAATTAACGTAGGCATTTCAAGAGAATCAGCAACCAAGGATTTTAGAATAAGCATAAGCCTACTTAACTCCCCGCCACTCGCTACTTTATGAAGCGGTTCATAATTGCCACTTTTATTTGCATCAAACAAAAAATTAATTTGATCTAGGCCAACGGCAGACAGCTCTCCCTTCTTCACCTCTATTTTCAACGATGCATTTGGCATCCCAACGCGAGCAAGTAATTCTTTAGCAGACTTCTCAAGTATCGGAACCTGCTTTACCCTCTTTTCATGAATCAAGTTTGCAACTTTATATGCTTGATCAAACAGTATGTTTTTTTCCTTTTCACTGGCATCTAAATCGTCTTGAACATGCTCAAGGGTTTTCACCTCTTTATGAAATCCGTTTCGCAAAGAGACAAGTTCATCAGCGGAAAGCAATCCATGTTTTTTTACAAGACGCTGTGCATTTGAAAGCCGCTCATTAATTTGATCCATTCTTTTTTCATCCACCAAAATCTTATTCATTATGGATTGTAACTCACCACTTAAATCTTTTAGTTCAAGGTAAGCAGAACCCATGCGAGTAGACATGGAGTACAGATCAGTATGGAAAGCTGAAAGTGACTGCAACATGCTTTGCATATTCTTAAGCTGCGACAACATCGGCTGCTCCCCTTCATCTAAACTGTATGAAATTTTTGATAGCCCATCTCTAATTTGTTCAGCATGAGATAACACATTTAACTCCTCTTCCAATTGTTTTCCTTCCCCTTCTAACCAGTTCAATTCATCCAATTC